>NZ_JBEOYB010000049.1:0-64484 GCF_040296845.1 Streptomyces sp. NPDC001985 | reverse complement strand
CTCCGGGGGTGGCCCCGGGGGCGGGGGGGGGCGGGTGCCCTCTTCCGTGTTCACGCCGGGGCTTCACTGCCACCCCCGTAACCCCGCCCCGGCGGGGGCCCCCCCCCCCCCCCGGCCCCCCCCCGCCCCCGCCCGCTCCCCCGCTACCACCACCTGGAGGCACACCCATGGCCCGCTTCGACGTCAACGCCGCTCGCGCCCAGCGCCTGGAGGCCGTCGGCACGACCTGGTCGTTCGACCTGGACAAGGACACCTTCGAACTGCCCACCGAGCTGAGCCGCGCGACCGCGAGGGCGCTGCGCGAGCTGGACGACAACGATGTGGACGGGCTGCTGTCGCTGCTCATGGGCGAGAAGCAGTTCGCGCGCTTCGAGAAGCACGACATCACCATGCAGGACATCGCGGCGATCCTGGACGCCTACGGCAAGGAGACCGGGCTCGGCCTGGGGGAAGACTGAGCCTCGTCGAGTTCACCGATGAACACGCCGAGGCCCTCGAAGCCGATCTGCTGCGCCACTACGGCGTGGACCTCCTCGACTGGCACCGCGGCCGGCTGTCCTCCCGCCGGCTGTCGGTGCTGATCGAGCACCTGCCGCGGGACAGCTCGGTGAACCGCGCGCTGCACGGGGAGGCGGCGGAGTGGTCGGTGACCGATCACTTGCTGGCGGCGGTGGTGGATCATCTGGCCGCCGCGAACTGGCTCTTCACCAGCGTCCACTCCGACGACCCGCCCGACCCCCCGGACCCGGTCCCGAGGCCGGGCTCCGCCCCCTCCGAAGAGCCCGGGGCCGACCCGGACTCCCCGCCCGCGAGCGCGGACCTGGCCCGTTTCTTCGGTATGGGCTGACCGCCGGCCGGCGGGGCTCGCAGGCAGGTCCGCCGCCCCGGAGAGGCTCGGCCACAGAGCCCCAGTGAGGTGCACCCATGGCACGAGACATCAAGGCAATCGACGAAGCCCTGGTCAAGGTCGAGAAGGAGCTGAAGGAGGGAAAGGATGAAACCCGCTCGACGGTAACCAGGCTGAAAAATTCCGAGACCCATGTGGCGGAGATCTCCAAGTCTTTTGCGAGGAGATCCGAAACAGTCATCGAAGAAATCGCCAAGACCAAGGCGTACATGACTGACACCAAGGTCTCCATAGCCCGGACCGAAGCACTCATCACCGAGACCAAGGTCGGCATTGCCCTCACCGATGCGGACATCACCCAAACCAAAGCAGACATCGCCCTCACCGAGGTCAGCATATCCAAGACCAAAGCGGATATCGCCCTCACCGAGGTTGACATATCAAGGACCGACGCCAGAATCACCCAGACCTACGCGGAATGGAGCCACAGCAAGACTCAGTACAACACCGCCCTGGTGGGACTGGGTGGCACTCTCGCCCTCCTGACCGCAACAATCGCCCTCTTCAAGGTGGACGAAAAAGGCATCACCATTCTGGGCGCCACTCGGGAGTGGGGCGGTCCGCTCGGAAGGCTGTGGAAGAGAGCTCTGGACAAGGTCGAGGAGAAGTGGGCCTCAAAAGCCCAGAAAAGGAAGCGCCGACGCGACGCCTGGGTCGCTGATCAAATCGATAAAGCAGTCCTGCACTACAACATGCAGCTCGGACTTCTCACCGACCGCAATTGGGCAAGGGAGATCAATAAGATCCGAGGAGCTTCGGAGGCCCTCAGAAACGCACAGGGAAGATCGCAACAGCAGCAGGTGGCCAATGCACCCGTCAATAGATCGGGAACCACCCGAGTCATTCAGGGAGTCGACCATGCGCAGCCTCAGGCCCGAGGCGTCGCCGCCGATGTCAGAGTCCTGCGCGACACCCTGAACCAGCTCATCACCATCCTTGCCTAAGGAGTCCCATGACCCTCGCCTCAGCCGCAGGGCGGGCCTCCGGCTCCCTGCGCAATCTCAAAACCCAGGCCGACACCGCCGCCACCTCCACCCAGAGCGTCGGCCGCGCCGCCACCACTGGAAAGACCGGGCTCGACAAGCTCCGCTCCTCCGCGCAGTCCTCCGCCCGGGAACTCAAAACCCTTCAGCAGAACGCCGACCGCGCCGAGAAGTCCGTCGCCAGGGCCGGCCGGGCCGGGCAGACCGGTGGCACCCAGATCGGGAAGTTCAAGGGCGGCGCCGACAACGCCGCCAAGGGGATGAACGGCCTCAACACCTCCATGAAGGGCAATATCATCGCCCGGCTCCTGGAGCTGTTCGCCCCGCTCATCGAGAAGGTCGTCAGCATGGCGACCCAGTCGAAGACCATGCAGAAGGTGCTCAAAACCGCCTTCGACGCGGTCAAGAAGGTCATCGAGACCGTCATCAAGGCCATCGGCCCGATCATGAAGGGCATCGGCACGCTCTTCAAGAACGTCTGGAACGGCATCAAGAAGGCGGTCTCCACCGTCGTCGACGCCGTCTCCAAGGTCGTCTCGAAGACCTTCAACGGCATCAAGAAGGTCATCTCCGGCGTCATGGACACCGTCAAGTCCGTGATCTCCAAGGTGTGGGGCGGGATCAAGAAGATCATCAACCCGGTCATCGACTGGGTCCGCAAGGACATCCCCAAGGCGTTCACCCACGTCAAGGAGAAGCTCTCCTCCATCTGGAGCGGCCTCAAGACCATCGCGTCCAAGGCGTTCGACGCCGTCAAGGGCGCGGTCAGGACCCCGATCAACGGCGTCATCGACCTGATCAACTCCGCGATCGGCAAGCTCAACGGCATCAAGGTGAAGATCCCCGGCTGGGTCCCGGGCGTCGGCGGGAAGACCTTCGGGGTCAGCCTCCCGCGGATTCCCCGGCTCGCCGAGGGCGGCGTCGTCACCCCCCGTACCGGCGGTGTCCCGGCGATCATCGCGGAGGCCGGCGAGGCCGAGGCCGTGCTCCCGCTCTCCAAGCTGGACCGGCTGCTGCGGCACACCGCCGCCCGCTCCCGGGCCCGGACCGTCGCCACCGGTACCGCCGGATTCCATATCGAGCACTACTACGCCGCCCCCTCCACCGATGTGAGGGACACGGCGAAGGCCCTGATGTTCCTCGCGAAGGCGCGCGGATGAGCGCCCTCGCCCTGCGTCCGGTCGACCCGGTGCGGGATCTGCTCGCCGGGATGGTCCGGCCGCTGAACCAGATCCGCGACCAGGTGAAACAGGCGGCCCAGGGCGCCCGGTCGGCGGTGAACGGCATCCGTACGGCCTCCGGGAGCGTGGAGCGGATCAAGAGCGCGGCCGACTCCGCCCGGGGCACGGTCAGCGGGCTGCGGGCCGGGGCCACCGCCTCCGTACGCCCGGTCGGTGCAGTCGGCACCAGCGCCACCAGGGCCGCGCCCGGGCTCCGTACCCAGGGGCGCTCGGCCAGGTCGTCCAGCGGCGCTGCGGCGGCGCTGGCCGGCGGGCTGGGCGGTCTCGTCTCCATCACCGAACTGCTCGGCGCGGCGGGCGTCACCATCGGCCCGCTGATGACCGTGCTCGGCGGCGGCCTGATGGTCGGGGCCGTCGCCGTCACCGGCATCAACGTCGCCATGCGGGCCAACCCGATCGGCTTTGTCGTCGGGCTGCTGGTGCCGATCATCGCCTATCTCATCGAGCTGGCCGTCAACTCCGAGACCGGGCAGCGGATCATCAAGCAGGTCTTCGACCACGCGCTGAGGATCGTCAAGCAGATCGCCTCCCACCTCCTCCCGGTGGTCAGGATCTACGGGACTCTCGTCGCCACGGCGTTCGGCGTCGTCCGCGGCGTCCTGACCGGCGATGTGAGCGGCATCGGCCGGAACATCGGCAAGGCCTTCCCCGCCGTCCGCGACGGTGTCCGGAAGGCGACCGACGCGGTGAGCGGGATCATCCGGCGCGCCTGGGACGGGCTGAAGGGCGCGGTCAGGCCGGTGGTCGACTGGATCACCAAGGACATCCCGTCCGCCTTCACCCGGGTGAAGAAGGCCACCACCGACACCCTCGGCGGCATCGGCCAGTTCGTCACCACCGGACTCCAGGCCATCGTCTCGGTGCTCAAGGGCCCGATCGAGGGACTGATCTCCTTCGCCAACTGGGTCATCGACGGGCTCAACAGCCTCAGCTTCAACATCCTCGGCAAGAAGTTCGGCATCCACTTCGACAAGATCCCGATGCTCGCCGAGGGCGGTGTGGTGATGCCGCCCAGCGGCTCACGGCCCGGCTCGGTCACCCCGCTGGGCGCCGTCGGCGCACTGCGCGCCGCCGAGCGCGGCAGCCGGGTGCCGGAGCCGCGCCGGGTGCGGCTCGAAACCTTCCGGGAGCCGGCCGGAAGCAGCGCGTACGCGGTCGCCGAGGATCTCCTCTTCCTCGCCCGCGCCGCCTGAGCCCGCGCGCCGTGCCCCGCGCGCGCCGTGCCGCATGGCGCGCGCCCACGGCACGTGCCGCGTGCCCCGTGCCCGCCTCGTGCCCCGCGCCCCGCGCCCCGTGCCCGCCTCGTGCCCCGCGCCCCGTGCGCGCGCCGCGCCGTGAGCCCGCGCCCCACGGCTCGTACCGCCCCCGCCCGAGAAAGGCGACCCCATGACCGACACCACCTCACCACCCGGCTCACTGATCGGCCTCGACGGCCAGATCCAGTGGGCCGGACTGCTGCTCGGCCCCGGCACCCCCTTCCAGATCGACCGGGAAGGCCTCACCGGCTGGGCCGACCTCCCCGCCCTCGACACCTCCGACGCCGACCGGCCCACCGCCCACGGCGCCTGGCCCGGCGCCCGCTGGGCCAGGCCCCGGTCCGTCTCCGCCGGGATCTGGCTGCTGCCGGAGGCCGGCGCCGGCGCCGCGCCCGGCGCCCCGGCGGACCTGCTCGACACCTTCATCCGCGCCTTCGGCACCGGCTCCGTCGACAGTGAACAGTGGCTGGCCGTACGGCTGCACGGCCGTACCACCGCCGTCCGCGCCCGGGTCACCCAGCGCACCGTCCCCACCGACCGGCGTTTCGCGACCGGCGGTGCCACCAGGGTCTCCGTCCAGTGGACCGCGACCGATCCGCGCCGCTACGAGCCCGAGGCCCGGACGGTCTCGCTGGGGCTCCCCCGCCGGGGCAGCGGCACGACCTATCCGTTCACCTACCCGGTGGACTACGGAACCCCCAGCTCCGGCGGCTCGGGCTCCGCCGTCAACAGCGGGACGACGGAGACCTGCCCGGTGGTCGAGTTCACCGGCCCGGTGCGGCGGCCCCATCTGCTCAACCACACCACCGGGCGCTCCCTGGAGTACGACATCGTCCTCGGCCCCGGTGAACGGCTGACCGTCGACACCCGCGAGGGCACGGTGCTGATCGGGCCGCGCGCCTCGCGGCTCCACACGGCCACGGCCGTCAGCAGCCCGGAGCAGTCCTTCGTCCTCCCGCCCGGTGAGAACCGGCTCGACTTCCGCGCCCTGGACGGCGACCCCATCACATCCGCCCAGCTCACCTGGCGCGCGGCCCACCTCTGACAGCTCTGAGGAGAAGAAGACCATGACCGTACGTGTTGGACGACTCACCAGCGGAATGACCCCCGAGGACCACCGGCTGGCCGCCTCCACCGCCATGGCACCGGCGGGCGCCCTCGCCACCACCGGCGGCTGCCTGCCGGGCGGCCTCGACCTGGCCCCGGTCCCCGGCTCGGCCCTCCAGGCGACGCTGTCGGCGGGCCGGCTGTGGGTGCAGGGCACGAGCGGAGCGGCGCAGGGCGGATACTCCGTCACCATCGACGCCCCGGTGTCGCTGACCTTCGGCGCGGGACACGCGACCTACAGCAGGATCGACTCCGTGGTCGTCAGGGTCGCCGACCCGTCCCACGACAGCACGGTGACCGTCTTCGGCGGCGAGGTCCTGGTCGTCCAGGGCTCCGCGGTCGGCACCCCCACACCCCCCACGCTCCCTCCCAACAGCCAGAAGCTGTACGACGTCGTGGTGGGGAAGGAGAGCGTCGGACTGGACTGGGTCACGGGGGTCCTGGACCGGCGCCGCTACACCGCCGCGCTCGGCGGCATCGTGCCGCCCGGCTCGGGTGTCGCCTTCAGCGGCAGCCACAACGGGCAGTACCGGGACAACGACGGCGTACTGGAGCGGTGGAACGGCACCGTCTGGGAGCCGATCCTGCGGCTCGGCAACAACGGCCAGATCCAACTCGGCGACGCCCATGTCTACCGCGAGGCCGGCCCGATCGTGTCCACCAACTCCATTCTGCGCACCTACCGGCAGCCGACCGCGAACGCCTACTCCTCCCGGGTCCCGGGTGAGAGCTTCTCCCGGATCATGATCAGCGGTGACGGCACCGTCAACTGGGGAGGCGGCACCGGGAACCTGGAGACCTTTCTGCAGCGCTCCGCGCCCGGTGTCCTGAAGACCAACGGCGACCTGGTGGTCCGCTCCCACAAGGCGCACTACGGCGAGAGCGGAACCACGTACGTCAGCTTCACCACCGGCCGGCAGCACACGGTGACCGTCACCTTCGGAACGCCCTTCGCCACCGCGCCGAAGGTCTTCACCAACATCGACTCGGGCCACGCGGCGGCCGAGCTCTGGAGCAGCCGCGCCCACACCGTCACGACCACCGGCTTCCGGCTCTACGTCTACAACCCGAGCGGTTCCTGGTCGTGGTCGAACATGCCCATCTCCTGGTCGGCCTTCGCCGCATGACCGCGGTCAGCCCCTACCGCGCGCTCTTCTGCGATCTGCGCACCGACCGCCCCATCGACATCCTCCCCCTGCGGGATGTGACGATCGACGACTACATCGGCCGCCCCGGCTCCCTCTCCGGAACCCTGCCCGTGCCCAACGCCGAGCTGGCCGACCGGGTCCGGCAGATCGAGGAGGGCAGGACCGCCGTCTATCTGGAGCGCGACGGCGATCTGTGGTGGGGCGGCATCGTGTGGACCACCACCCTCAGCGCCGACGAGAAAGGCGGGCTCTCGCTCGCCGTCCAGGCCGCGACCTTCGACTCCTACGCCGCCCGGCGCCGTATCCGGGCCGATCTCGCCTATCTCCAGCAGGACCAGCTGGAGATCGCCCGGAGGCTCTGGCAGCACATCCAGTCCCGCCAGGGCGGGAGCATCGGTGTCAGCTTCGGCACCGAACTGTCCGGTGTGCCGCGCGACATGACATGGCGGGACGGCGACGAGACCCCGCTGGACGAGGCGGTCAAGCAGCTCGCCGAGGCGGAGAACGGCTTCGAGCACCACATCTCCGTCCACCGCGACCCGGTCACCGGCGACCGGGTGAAGCTGCTGCGGCTCGGCCACCCCAAGCTGCGCACCGGCTCCACCGATCTCGTGCTGGACCGGCCGGGGGCGGTGCTGCGCTACTCCTTCCCCCGGGACGCGACCCGGGGCGGCAGCACCGCCCGGACCCGGGGCGCCGCCGCCAACAGCGACCAGAGCCAGGAGAGCCGGCCCGCGCTGTCCCGGGAGCATGTCGCCCAGGACCTGATCGACAACGGGTACCCGCGCGTGGACCTCTCCTCGGACCACTCGTCCGTCACCTCCGTGAAGGCGCTGGACTCCCTGGCCGCGGCGCAGCTCGCCGAGGCCAGGGGGGCCGTGGTCATCCCCGAGGTGACCGTCCGGCTCGACGACCGCGACCTGGTGCCCCCGATGCTCCTGGGCCGCACCGTGCGGCTGCGGATCACCGACGAATGGCACCCGGACGGGCTCGACGCCCGCTTCCGGATCATCGGGATCAAGGTCGCCCCGCCCCAGCGCGGACGCCCGGAGACCGCCGAACTGTTTCTGGAGGCCGGCTGATGACCGCTCTGCCCGAGGACCTCATCGATCTGATCCGGGAGCTCCAGCGCAAGGTGCAGCGGCTCTCCACCGCCGTCGCCGCCCGCCCCGCGCTCAACGAGATCACCAACGGGGACGTCACCATCAGCGGCGGCGGCAGTCTGCTGGTGACCAAGCCCGACAAGGGTGTCCTGCTGCACATCGGCGCCATCGGGGCCGTCGGGGAGAACCCCCGGGAACAGGGCGTACGCGTCCTCCGCGCGGACGGGTCGCTCGCCCTGACCGTCTCGGGGAAGCCCACCCAGGCCGTGAACATCTGGGACCGCTTCAACAAGGTCGTCCTCGCCGACGACACCCGGTCGGGCGGCCTCGCCCGCCCCTACATCCCCATCCCCCTCTACCCGTCCCCGATCAGGATCACCTCCACCACCTGGACCCGGGTGCTCCAGGGGGGCATGTACCTCCAGCAGCCGAGGATCGCGGTCGGCGTGTGGGTCCAGGCCGACGCCGGCACCACGGTCGAGGCCAGGGTCCGCTACCTCACCGCGGACGGCACGGCCGTGGAGATCGGCGACAGTGTCGCGGCGACGGGGACCACGGTGCCCGCCGGATTCGCCCAGGAGGTCTCCGCCCCGCACGGCCAGGCCTCCTACACCTGGAGCAACCTCTATGTCGAGGGCCGGGTGGTGGCCGGGACCGGTGGAGGCGCCGTGGGCGTGATCCACGCCGAGGGCCGCCAGTCCTGACCTCCCGTACCCGAGAAGGAGCCCCCGCGTGTCCAACGACGTGATCGTCTCCCCCGGCGGCGAGCTGCTGCTCCCGCCGGCCCCCGAACCGAACATCCCCCCTCCGGGCCCGCCTTCCGAACCCCCGGCCCAGCCGCCCAGCGAGCCCCATGCCGCCCCGCCCCCGCCCGTCTGACGGAAGGACGACCTCCATGGCCACCCCCCTCACCCCCGCCCGGCTGCTCGCCGCGCTCCGGGCCGAGGGTGTGACCGTCGTCGAGCACGGCGGCTGGCGCACCCACCACCGCAACCACGCCGGCGCCTGGGGTCCCGTGAACGGGGTGATGATCCACCACACCGTCACCCGGGGCACCGACTCCTCCGTACGGCTCTGCTACGACGGGTACGCCGCGCTGCCCGGGCCGCTCTGCCACGGGGTGATCGCCAAGGACGGCACCGTCCATCTCGTCGGCGCCGGGCGCGCCAACCACGCCGGCGGGGGCGACCCCGCCGTCCTCGCGGCGGTGATCGCCGAGGAGTACGGCGACCGGCCGCCCGCCCCGGCGGAACACCAGGGCAGCGCGGGAGCCGTCGACGGCAACGCCCGCTTCTACGGCTTCGAGTGCGTCAACCTGGGCGACGGCGCCGACCCCTGGCCCGCCGCCCAGCTCGACGCCGCCGAGCGGGCGTCGGCCGCGCTCTGCCGGGCCCACGGCTGGGGCGCCAGGAGCGTCATCGGGCACCGGGAGTGGTCCGACCGGAAGGTCGACCCGCGCGGATTCACCATGCCGGAGCTGCGCCGGCGGATAGCCGGGCGGCTCGGCGGGCCGCCGGCGCAGGAGAAGCCCCCCGCGCAGGAGAGACCTCCCGCGCAGGAGAACCCGGAGCCGGGGAAACCGGAGCCGGGGAAACCGGGGAAGCCTCGTCTCCAGCCCTTCCCCGGGGCGGGCTTCTTCACCGCCCGGACCAGCTCCCCCGTGATCACCGCGATGGGGCGGCGGCTGGTCGCCGAGGGGTGCTCCGCCTACACCTCGGGCCCCGGCCCGCGCTGGAGCGAGGCCGACCGGCGCTCCTACGCGAAGTGGCAGCGGAAGCTGGGCTTCCGGGGCGCCGACGCGGACGGGCTGCCGGGCCACGCCTCCTGGACCGCCCTGAGGGTCCCGTACACCGGGAAGCGCTGAGGGACCGCCGGGAGGCGCCGGGAGCACCCGGGAGCACCCGGGAGCACTGACGCCACCGCAACCCACCAACCCCCGCCGACCAGAGGAGACCGGAGAAGTGTCCGAAGCCGCCAAGCGCACGGCGCGCACCGTCCTCCAGAGCGCCATCGGCATCGCCGTCGCGCTCCCCGCGATCGTGGACGCCTCCGGGCTGCCGGCCGCCCTGCCCTGGGTGGCCGGAGCCCTGGCCGTGGCCGCCGCGGTGACCAGGGTGATGGCCCTGGACTCCGTACAGCGGCTGCTGCCGTCCTGGCTCCGCGGCGAACCGTCCACAGGAGCCGCCGATGGCCGAGTCTGAGCCGAAGAGCGCCCCCGTCACCGTCACCGTCGCCGTGGAGCTGGAACGGCTGCACGGCACGCTGGAGGCCGGGTTCGCCCGGGTCGACGGCTCGCTCGCGCTGCTGGTGCAGCGGAGCGACCAGACCGACAAACACCTCGCGGACATGGAGTCCCGCATCGACGCGCTGGAGCGCGCCCGCTGGCCGCTGGCCAGTATCGCCGCGCTCACCGCCAGTGTCGGGCTGATGCTCGCCGTCTGGGAGCTGGCCGGGCGCTGACTCCCCCGGCCTCTGTCCGATACGCCGAAAGGGCGGTCACCCCGATACGGGGTGACCGCCCTTTCGCTGTTGTCGCTACCGCTTACTGGTTGTACGGACCGTAGTCGTAGTCCTCCAGCGGGACGGCCTGGCCGGAGCCGGTGCCGAACGGCGAGTAGTCGATGTCGTCGTAGCCGACGGCCGAGTACATCGCGGCCTTGGCCTCCTCGGTGGGCTCCACCCGGATGTTGCGGTAGCGGGACAGACCCGTACCGGCCGGGATGAGCTTACCGATGATGACGTTCTCCTTGAGGCCGATCAGGGAGTCCGACTTGGCGTTGATCGCCGCGTCGGTCAGAACCCTGGTCGTCTCCTGGAAGGACGCCGCCGACAGCCACGACTCGGTGGCGAGCGAGGCCTTGGTGATACCCATCAGCTGCGGACGGCCGGAGGCGGGGTGTCCGCCCTCGGTGACCACACGACGGTTCTCGGTCTCGAACTTCGAGCGCTCCACCAGCTCGCCCGGCAGCAGCTCCGCGTCACCGGACTCGATGATCGTCACCCGGCGCAGCATCTGCCGGATGATGATCTCGATGTGCTTGTCGTGGATCGACACACCCTGCGAGTTGTAGACCCGCTGGACCTCGCCGACCAGGTGGACCTGGACGGCCCGCTGGCCGAGGATGCGCAGCACGTCGTGCGGGTTGGTCGCACCGTAGGTGAGCTTCTGGCCCACCTGCACGTGGTCGCCCTCGTGGACCATGACCTTGGCGCGCTTCGAGATCGGGTAAGCGGTCTCGTCGCTGCCGTCGTCGGGGGTGACGACGATCTTCTTGGTCTTCTCGGTCTCCTCGATCCGGACGCGGCCGGCCGCCTCCGAGATCGGGGCGACACCCTTGGGCGTACGGGCCTCGAACAGCTCGACGACACGCGGCAGACCCTGGGTGATGTCGTCACCGGCCACACCACCGGTGTGGAAGGTACGCATCGTCAGCTGGGTGCCGGGCTCACCGATGGACTGGGCGGCGATGATGCCGACCGCCTCACCGATGTCGACGAGCTTGCCGGTGGCCAGCGAGCGGCCGTAGCAGTAGGCACAGGTGCCGACCGCGGACTCACAGGTCAGGACCGAGCGGGTCTTGACCTCCTCGACACCGGCCGCGACGAGCGCGTCGATGAGCACATCACCGAGGTCGACATTGGCCGGCGCGATGACCTTGCCGTCGACCACGACGTCCTCGGCGAGCATCCGTGCGTACACGGAGGTCTCGACGTCGTCCGTCTTGCGCAGAACGCCCTCGGCGCTCTTCTCGGCGATCCGCAGCTTGAGGCCGCGGTCGGTGCCGCAGTCCTCCTCGCGGATGATGACGTCCTGCGAGACATCCACCAGACGACGGGTCAGGTAACCCGAGTCGGCGGTGCGCAGGGCGGTGTCCGCCAGACCCTTTCGGGCACCGTGCGTGGAGATGAAGTACTCCAGCACGGACAGGCCCTCACGGAAGGACGCCTTGATGGGACGGGGGATCGTCTCGTTCTTGGCGTTGGACACCAGACCACGCATACCGGCGATCTGACGCATCTGCATCATGTTTCCACGAGCACCCGAGTCCACCATCATGAAGATGGGGTTGGTCTTCGGGAAGTTCGCGTTCATCGCCTCGGCGACCTCGTTGGTCGCGCGGGTCCACGTCTCGATGAGCTCGTTCGTGCGCTCCTGCTTGGTGATCAGGCCGCGCTCGTACTGCTTCTGGATCTTCTCGTCCGCCGCCTCGTACTGCGCGACGATCGCCTTCTTCGCCTCCGGGACGACCACGTCCGAGATGGCGACGGTGACGCCGGAGCGGGTGGCCCAGTAGAAGCCCGAGGCCTTCAGGTTGTCGAGCGTCGCCGCCACGATGACCTTGGGGTAGCGCTCGGCGAGGTCGTTGACGATCTCCGAGAGCTGCTTCTTGCCGACCGAGTAGTCGACGAAGGGGTAGTCCTCGGGCAGCAGCTCGTTGAAGAGCGCGCGGCCCAGGGTGGTGCGCAGGCGGAAGCTGTCCCCCTGCTGCCACTCGGGCTCGCCCTCTTCGCGGACCGGCGGGGTCCAGCCGCGCGGCGGGATGGTGCCCACCGGGAAGCGGATGTCGACCTTCGCCTGGAGCGACAGCTCGCGGGCGTCGAAGGCCATGATGGCCTCGGCGGTGGAGCCGAAGGACCGGCCCTCGCCCTTGACCTCGCGCTCCTCCTCGTCCGTGGTGAGGAAGAAGAGGCCCAGCACCATGTCCTGGGTCGGCATGGTGACGGGACGGCCGTCGGCCGGCTTCAGGATGTTGTTCGAGGACAGCATCAGGATGCGGGCCTCGGCCTGCGCCTCCGCGGAGAGCGGCAGGTGGACGGCCATCTGGTCACCGTCGAAGTCCGCGTTGAACGCGGTGCAGACGAGCGGGTGGATCTGGATGGCCTTGCCCTCGACGAGCTGCGGCTCGAAGGCCTGGATGCCCAGGCGGTGCAGGGTGGGCGCACGGTTCAGCAGAACCGGGTGCTCGGCGATGACCTCTTCGAGGACGTCGTAGACGACCGTGCGGCCGCGCTCGACCATCCGCTTGGCGCTCTTGATGTTCTGCGCGTGGTTCAGGTCGACCAGGCGCTTCATCACGAACGGCTTGAAGAGCTCCAGCGCCATGGCCTTGGGCAGACCGCACTGGTGCAGCTTCAGCTGCGGGCCGACGACGATGACGGAACGGGCCGAGTAGTCGACTCGCTTGCCGAGGAGGTTCTGACGGAACCGGCCCTGCTTGCCCTTGAGCATGTCGCTCAGGGACTTCAGGGGACGGTTGCCGGGGCCCGTGACCGGGCGGCCGCGGCGGCCGTTGTCGAACAGCGCGTCGACGGCCTCCTGGAGCATCCGCTTCTCGTTGTTCACGATGATCTCGGGGGCACCGAGGTCGAGCAGACGCTTCAGCCGGTTGTTCCGGTTGATCACCCGGCGGTACAGGTCGTTCAGGTCGGAGGTCGCGAAGCGGCCACCGTCGAGCTGCACCATCGGACGGAGGTCCGGCGGGATGACCGGCACGCAGTCCAGCACCATGCCCTTGGGGCTGTTGCTGGTCTGGAGGAACGCGGAGACGACCTTGAGGCGCTTGAGCGCACGGGTCTTCTTCTGGCCCTTGCCGGTACGGATGATCTCGCGGAGGCGCTCGGCCTCCTCGTCGAGGTCGAAGGACTCCAGGCGCTTCTGGAGCGCGGCGGCGCCCATCGAACCGTCGAAGTAGGTGCCGAAGCGGTCGCGCAGCTCGCGGTAGAGCAGCTCGTCGCCCTCCAGGTCCTGGACCTTGAGGTTCTTGAAGCGGTTCCACACCTCGTCGAGGCGGTCGATCTCGCGCTGGGCGCGGTCGCGGAGCTGCTTCATCTCGCGCTCGGCGCCCTCGCGCACCTTGCGGCGCACATCGGCCTTGGCGCCCTCGGCCTCCAGCTCGGCCAGGTCGGTCTCGAGCTTCTTGGCGCGGGCCTCGAGGTCGGCGTCGCGGCGGTTCTCGACCTGCTGGCGCTCGACGGAGACATGCGCCTCCAGCGAGGGCAGGTCGCGGGTGCGGCGCTCCTCGTCGACGAACGTGATCATGTACGCGGCGAAGTAGATGACCTTCTCAAGGTCCTTCGGCGCGAGGTCCAGCAGGTAGCCGAGGCGCGACGGCACGCCCTTGAAGTACCAGATGTGGGTGACGGGGGCGGCCAGCTCAATGTGGCCCATCCGCTCACGGCGCACCTTGGCGCGGGTGACCTCGACGCCACAGCGCTCGCAGATGATGCCCTTGAAGCGGACACGCTTGTACTTGCCGCAGTAGCACTCCCAGTCCCGGGTGGGGCCGAAGATCTTCTCGCAGAAGAGTCCGTCCTTCTCGGGCTTGAGCGTGCGGTAGTTGATCGTCTCGGGCTTCTTGACCTCGCCGTGGGACCACTGGCGAATGTCGTCAGCGGTGGCCAGGCCGATCCGAAGCTCGTCGAAGAAGTTGACGTCGAGCACTATGCGTCAATCCCTCTCAGGGTTGTGTCTCAAGGTGGTCTGTACGGGGTCCGGGGCAGCGGCCGGGATCACCTGGAGGTGATCCCGGCCGGACCCGTCAGACCTCTTCGACGCTGCTCGGCTCGCGCCGGGACAGGTCGATGCCGAGCTCTTCCGCAGCGCGGAAGACGTCCTCGTCGGTGTCGCGCATCTCGATGGACATGCCGTCCGAGGACAGCACCTCCACGTTGAGGCACAGGGACTGCATCTCCTTGATGAGCACCTTGAAGGACTCGGGGATGCCGGGCTCGGGGATGTTCTCGCCCTTGACGATGGCCTCGTAGACCTTCACGCGGCCGGTGACGTCGTCGGACTTGATGGTCAGCAGCTCCTGGAGGGCGTACGCGGCGCCATATGCCTCCAGCGCCCACACCTCCATCTCACCGAATCGCTGGCCACCGAACTGGGCCTTACCACCCAGCGGCTGCTGGGTGATCATCGAGTACGGTCCGGTCGAACGCGCGTGGAGCTTGTCGTCGACCAGGTGGTGGAGCTTGAGGATGTACATGTACCCGATGGAGATCGGGTCCGGGAACGGCTCGCCGGAGCGGCCGTCGAACATCCGTGCCTTGCCGGACGGGAGGACCATGCGGTCACCGTCGCGGTTGGGGATCGTGGACTCGAAGAGACCGGAGATCTCGTCCTCGCGGGCGCCGTCGAAGACCGGCGTCGCGACATTGGTGCCGGCGGCGACATCGTCGGCGCCGATCGCCTTCAGCCGCTCCATCCACTCCTCGTTGCCCTCGACCTTCCAGCCCTGGCTGGCGAGCCAGCCGAGGTGGATTTCGAGGACCTGTCCCGGGTTCATCCGGGACGGGACACCCAGCGGGTTGAGGATGATGTCGACCGGGGTGCCGTCCTCCAGGAACGGCATGTCCTCGATCGGCAGGATCTTGGAGATGACGCCCTTGTTGCCGTGACGGCCGGCGAGCTTGTCACCATCGGTGATCTTGCGCTTCTGGGCGACATAGACGCGGACCAGCTGGTTCACGCCCGGGGGCAGCTCGTCGCCCTCCTCGCGGTCGAAGACGCGGACGCCGATGACCTTGCCGATCTCGCCGTGCGGGACCTTCAGCGAGGTGTCGCGGACCTCACGGGCCTTCTCACCGAAGATCGCGCGGAGCAGGCGCTCCTCCGGGGTCAGCTCGGTCTCGCCCTTGGGCGTGACCTTGCCGACCAGGATGTCCCCGGCGACGACCTCGGCACCGATACGGATGATGCCGCGCTCGTCGAGGTCGGCGAGGACCTCCTCGGAGACGTTCGGGATGTCCCGGGTGATCTCCTCGGGGCCGAGCTTGGTGTCACGGGCGTCGACCTCGTGCTCCTCGATGTGGATCGAGGAGAGGACGTCGTCCTGCACGAGGCGCTGCGACAGGATGATCGCGTCCTCGTAGTTGTGACCCTCCCACGGCATGAACGCCACGAGCAGGTTCTTGCCGAGCGCCATCTCGCCCTGCTCGGTGGCGGGGCCGTCGGCGAGGACCTGGGACTCGACGACCCGGTCGCCCTCGGAGACGATGACCTTCTGGTTGACCGAGGTTCCCTGGTTGGAGCGGGAGAACTTGGCCACCCGGTAGGTGGTGTAGGTGCCGTCGTCGTTGGCGACGGTGATGTAGTCCGCGGAGACCTCCTGGACCACACCGTCCTTCTCCGCCTTGATGACGTCGCCGGCGTCGACCGCGCAGCGGTACTCCATGCCGGTGCCGACCAGCGGCGCCTCGGCCGTGATCAGCGGAACGGCCTGACGCATCATGTTCGCGCCCATGAGGGCACGGTTGGCGTCGTCGTGCTCCAGGAAGGGGATCATGGCGGTCGCGACCGACACCATCTGGCGCGGCGAGACATCCATGTAGTCGACCTCGGCCGGCGGCACGTAGTCGACCTCGCCGCCGCGGCGGCGGACCAGGACGCGCGGCTCGGTGAAGCGCATCTCGTCGGAGACGATCGCGTTCGCCTGGGCGATGACGAAGCGGTCCTCCTCGTCGGCGGTCAGGTAGTCGACCTCGTCGGTGACCTGGCCGTCGGTGACCTTGCGGTACGGGGTCTCGACGAAGCCGAACGCGTTGACCCGGCCGTAGGAGGCGAGCGAGCCGATCAGACCGATGTTCGGGCCTTCGGGGGTCTCGATCGGACACATGCGGCCGTAGTGCGAGGGGTGCACGTCTCGGACCTCGAAGCCGGCCCGCTCACGCGAGAGACCACCCGGGCCGAGCGCCGACAGACGGCGCTTGTGGGTGAGACCCGAGAGCGGGTTGTTCTGGTCCATGAACTGCGACAGCTGGCTGGTGCCGAAGAACTCCTTGATGGAGGCGACGACCGGCCGGATGTTGATCAGGGTCTGCGGCGTGATCGCCTCGACGTCCTGAGTGGTCATGCGCTCGCGCACGACCCGCTCCATACGGGCGAGACCCGTACGGACCTGGTTCTGGATCAGCTCGCCGACATTGCGCAGACGGCGGTTGCCGAAGTGGTCGATGTCGTCGGTCTCGACGACGATCTGCGTGCCGGACTCGCCGACCGTCTCGGTCTCGCCGGCGTGCAGCTTGACCAGGTACTTGATCGTGGCGATGACGTCGTCGGTGGTGAGCACCCCGGCGTCCAGCGGCTCGTCGGCGCCGAGCTTCTTGTTCACCTTGTAGCGGCCGACCTTGGCGAGGTCGTAGCGCTTCGGGTTGAAGTAGAGGTTCTCGAGCAGCGTCTGAGCGGCCTCGCGGGTGGGCGGCTCGCCCGGGCGGAGCTTGCGGTAGATGTCGAGCAGCGCGTCGTCCTGGCCCTGGGTGTGGTCCTTCTCCAGGGTGGCGCGCATCGACTCGTACTCGCCGAACTCCTCAAGGATCTGCTCGGTCGTCCAGCCGAGGGCCTTGAGCAGCACGGTGACGGACTGCTTGCGCTTGCGGTCGATGCGGACACCGACCATGTCGCGCTTGTCGATCTCCATCTCCAGCCAGGCACCCCGGGACGGGATGATCTTGGCGGTGTAGATGTCCTTGTCGGACGTCTTGTCGATGGAGGAGTCGAAGTAGACACCCGGCGAACGGACCAGCTGGGACACCACGACACGCTCGGTGCCGTTGATGACGAAGGTGCCCTTGTTGGTCATGAGCGGGAAGTCGCCCATGAAGACCGTCTGCGACTTGATCTCGCCGGTCTCGTTGTTGGTGAACTCGGCCGTGACGAAGAGGGGCGCGGCGAAGGTGAAGTCGCGCTCCTTGCACTCGTCGATCGAGTTCTTGGGAGGCTCGAAGCGGTGGTCCCGGAAGGTCAGGGACATCGACCCGCTGAAGTCCTCGATCGGGGAGATCTCCTCGAAGATCTCCTCCAGACCGGACTTCGTGGGGACGTCCTGTCCACTCTCCAGAGCCGCCTCGACCCGAGCCTTCCACGCGGCATTGCCGAGCAGCCAGTCGAAGCTCTCGGTCTGGAGCGCGAGGAGGTTCGGAACCTCAAGAGGCTCCTTGATCTTTGCAAAGGAGATGCGCAGCGGGGCAGTGCTGGCGCCGTTGTTCGTATTCGCGGTCGAGGCGTTGCGCGAGGCGGCCAAGAGGGGGTCCTTCCGAGGGCTCGGACTCACTACGCGCGTACCGGTCCCAAGCCAGGCACAGAGAGAGAAGTCCCAGGTCAGGGATGATTCAATCCACTGTGCTGATGCGAGGGGATGCCCCTGGTGACGGGCAGGGGGCAGCTAACAGGCAGCGCAAAGGGTCAGTGTAGCCACTCGGCACACTGATGTCCAGTGCGGGTTCTGATGACCCTCGTTGTTCTCAACTCCGCGCTTGCCCCGCGCCGTGTGGCGCACCTCGATACTGCCCGTTCGGCCGCCGATCCATGCCTCGGATACGGATCGTTGTGACGACGCGTCCTGAGAATTGCGCGCTGCGTGCGGTTCGTCAAGGCCCCCCATCCCGGACCGGCCGCCGGGATCGTCACTGACCGGGCTCTGACCTGGGCCTGGTGGGCACGGCGATGATCACCATACTCCCCGCCCGGGGAAGCGCAACGCAGCCCTCGCTCAACGCGAAAAGGCGACCACCCGGATGGGTGATCGCCTTTCACGGGGCCCTGAGCCGCTTCACCGGGACCCGCGGTGGCGTCTCTCAGCCGTACCGCGGGCCCTCAGCGAGCCCTCTGCGGGGCCCGGAGAGTCACAGGTGACTCAGGAGGTCACTTGACCTCGACGGAGGCGCCGGCGCCCTTGAGGGACTCGGCGGCCTTCTCGGCGGCGTCCTTGGCGACCTTCTCGAGGACGGGCTTCGGGGCGCCGTCCACGAGGTCCTTGGCCTCCTTGAGACCCAGGGAGGTCAGCTCGCGCACGACCTTGATGACCTGGATCTTCTTGTCACCGGCGGCGGTGAGGATGACGTCGAACTCGTCCTGCTCCTCGACGGCCTCGGCGGCGGCGGCAGCGCCACCGGCGGCGGCAACGGCGACCGGGGCGGCAGCGGTGACGTCGAACTTCTCCTCGAACGCCTTCACGAAGCCGGCGAGCTCGAGGAGGGTCATCTCCTCGAACTGGGCGAGCAGGTCGTCCTGGGTGAGCTTCGCCATGATGGGCGATCCTTCCACTAAATCGGCGTGTGCCGGGTGTATGTGACGGCGGGCGTACGGCCCGCTGCGATCAGCGCCACGAGACGGCACTGATCAATGCGCGAGCCGAATTACTCGGCACCGCCCTGCTCGGCCTGCTTGGCACGAAGCGCCTCCGCGGTGCGGACGAACTTCGAGGGAAGCGCCTGGAAGAGCGCGGCAGTCTGGGACTGCTTGCCCTTCATGGCGCCCGCCAGCTTGGCGAGCAGAACCTCGCGGGACTCGAGGTCCGCGAGCTTCTTGATCTCATCGGCGGACATCGCCTTGCCATCAAGGACACCGCCCTTGATGATCAGGTTGGGGTTGTCCTTGGCGAAGTCACGGAGACCCTTCGCCGACTCCACCGGGTCACCGGTGACGAAGGCAACCGCCGTCGGACCGTTGAACAGGTCGTCGAGCGAGTCGATCCCGGCCTCGTTGGCCGCAATCTTGGTCAGCGTGTTCTTCACCACGGCGTACTGGGCGTTCTCACCGAGGGAACGGCGCAGCTCCTTGAGCTGAGCCACGGTGAGACCCCGGTACTCGGTCAGCACGGCGGCGTTCGAGCTGCGGAACTGGTCCGTCAGCTCGGCTACCGCGGCAGCCTTGTCGGGCCTTGCCATGAGCGTCGGCCTCCTTCCGGGTGATGATGACCGCGCGGACCCGAAGGAGGACTGTGCAAAACAAAACGCCCCGGCGCAGGCGCACGGGGCGTAGCTCGACCGGAACGAGTCCGGGAGCTTTCCACTGACACCTGCGCAGGTCGTCCGCAGCTAAGCGAATCCTTCGGTTGCCGCGCTCTCTGACGAGCACACGGCAACGACCAGCGGTCTTTGGCTTCCGGGGAAGACTACGCGAGCGGGGCGCGGTGAGGCAAATCCGTACGGACGGGACGGCAGCGCCCCGGCGCCCCGGCTCAGCGGCGGGCCCGGTCCGGGCCCGCCGTGACGGCCGCGGGCGTCAGCCCTGGGTCCCCAGCTCCTTGAGGAGCCGCTCGGTCTCCTTGAGGTCCTTCTCGGCCTGCGCGAGGTCCTTGTCCGCCTGAGCGAGGTCCTTGTCGGCCTGCGCCCGGTCCTTCGCGGCGGCCTTGCCGAGGTCGGAGAGCATCTTCATCATGTCGAAGGTGTCGCCGGCCGGCGGTGCCTTCACATCGGCCTTGACGCCGTAGTCGGTGAAGGTGCCGGACATCTCCATCCGGCCCTTGTCCATCTTCATGGCGACATCCATCTTCACCGGGTAGTCGTCCTCGTTCACCCAGATGTCGGTGTCGTAGCCCTTGATGCCGACGCTCTTCATGTTCGCGACCAGCTTCTTGCGCTCGGCCTCGGTGAGCACCTTGAGCGACTTGTTGGACTTCATCATCTCGTCGATGGTCAGGGTGCCCCGGTAGTGCTGGGCCTTCTCGCCGTCGATCTTCTCCTCGCCGACCCGCTTCACATTCGGCGAGTCGAGCAGGAGCGCCAGCTGCTGGGCCGGGTCCTGGTCCATCGTCTCCATGCCGCCGGTCAGCTCACGCCGGGACGACTCCTTCCCCGACGCGGCGGCCATCTCGGCGGCCTTGCCGAGATCCATCTTCATCCAGCTCTTGCCGTTGCCCATCTCCTTGGCGGTCTCGGCGTCGAGCTTGGTGTAGACGACCTCGTCGACCCACTTCATCCGCATCTCGCCGGAGCCGCTGCCCGGGTCCTCGCCCATGAAGGCCCCGGTCCCGTCCATCGCCACGTCCATCACCATGGGATTCCAGCCCATGGTGCCGGTCATCCTCATGGTGCCGTCGCCCTCGGCGCCGAGGCCGGACATCTTGATCCGGTAGTCGATCCTGGCCGTCTTCGCTTCCTTGGTCTTCTTGTGCGCCGCCGTCAGAACCTGCGTCACCGTGCGCTCGGTCGTGGCCTGTCCCCCACAGCCCGCCATCGCCACGGCCACGGCCACCGCCGTCATCGAGACACCGGCGCGCTTCCACGCGGTACTGCTCATTCCCCACCCCTTGGTGCATTCCGTGAATTGGTTGAAACCTAACCCACACCGAGGACAGCGGGACAACGGAAAACGGCCCCCGCACCTGGTGATCAGGTGTGGGGGCCGTCCTCTGAGCTGCTGCGCTCCCGCGCTCAGTGCGCGGGAAGGCCCGCGGCCGCCGTCAGGATCAGACGGAGGCCGGGTCCTCCTCGACGAGGAGGTTGCGGGTGCGGTTGGCGTCCAGGGGGATGCCGGGGCCCACCGTCGTGGTCAGGGTCGCCTTCTTGATGTAGCGGCCCTTGGCGGCGGACGGCTTCAGACGGAGGATCTCCTCCAGCGCCGCGGCGTAGTTCTCGACCAGCTTCGTCTCGTCGAAGGAGACCTTGCCGATGATGAAGTGCAGGTTCGAGTGCTTGTCGACGCGGAACTCGATCTTGCCGCCCTTGATGTCGGTCACAGCCTTGGTGACATCGGGGGTGACGGTGCCGGTCTTCGGGTTCGGCATCAGACCACGCGGACCGAGCACGCGGCCCAGGCGGCCGACCTTGCCCATGAGGTCCGGGGTGGCGACGACGGCGTCGAAGTCCAGACGGCCCTTCGACACCTCGTCGATCAGCTCGTCGGAGCCGACGATGTCGGCGCCCGCGGCACGCGCGGCCTCGGCACGGTCACCGGTCGCGAAGACCAGGACCCGGGCGGTCTTACCGGTGCCGTGCGGAAGGTTCACGGTGCCACGGACCATCTGGTCGGCCTTGCGCGGGTCTACACCCAGGCGGAAGGCGACCTCGACGGTGCCGTCGAACTTGGTGGACGCGGTGTCCTTGGCGAGACGGACGGCCTCGAGCGGGGCGTAGTTGCGCTCCCGGTCGATCTTGGCGTCCGCAGCGCGGAGATTCTTGCTGCGCTTCACTTCTTCTCCTGCGTGGTTCAGGTGTGGAGTTGTGGTGCGGACCAGCGCGTGGTCCTGCCACAGAGGTCAGACGGGGACTGTCAGCCCTCGACCGTGATGCCCATGGAGCGGGCGGTGCCGGCGATGATCTTCTCGGCGGCGTCCAGGTCGTTGGCGTTCAGGTCGGGCATCTTGGTGGTGGCGATGTCGCGGACCTGGTCGCGGGTGAGCTTGGCGACCTTCGTCTTGTGCGGCTCGCCGGAGCCCTTGTCCACACCCGCGGCCTTGAGGATCAGCTTGGCGGCCGGCGGAGTCTTGGTGATGAAGGTGAAGGAGCGGTCCTCGTAGACCGTGATCTCCACCGGCACGACCATGCCACGCTGCGACTCGGTCGCGGCGTTGTAGGCCTTGCAGAACTCCATGATGTTGACGCCGTGCTGACCCAGCGCGGGGCCGACCGGCGGAGCCGGGTTGGCCGCGCCGGCCTGGATCTGGAGCTTGATAAGCCCCGTGACCTTCTTCTTCTTGGGAGGCATTGCTCTCTCCGGGTCCTAGTGAGAGTTCAGAGCGCTCCACCCGATCATCCGGATGGAGGCATACCGTACAACGATAACGGGTATAGCTGTCCGGTTAAAAACCGACAGGTCAGAACAGCCACGAGGGCGGTTCTGACCTGGTCGGAGAGTCGGTCCCGGCGGGCCCCGGAGGGCCGCCCGGACTAGTTCTTCTGGATCTGGTCGAAGCTCAGCTCGACCGGGGTCTCCCGGCCGAAGATCTCGACCAGGCCCTTGACCTTCTTCGAGTCCGCGTTGATCTCGTTGATGGTGGCCTGGAGGGTGGCGAAGGGGCCGTCCGTGACGGTGACCGAGTCGCCGACCTCGAAGTCCAGCACCTGGACCTCGACCTTGCGGGCCGGAGCCGGCTCGCCCTTGGCCTCGGCGGCCTCGCGGGCGGCCTTCTCCTCTGCCTCCGGGGCGAGCATCTTGACGATCTCGTCCAGGGTCAGCGGGTACGGGTCGTAGGCGTTGCCCACGAAGCCGGTGACGCCGGGCGTGTTGCGGACGACGCCCCAGGACTCGTTGGTGAGGTCCATACGGACCAGGACGTAGCCGGGAAGCTTGTTCTGGCGGACGTTCTTGCGCTCGCCGTTCTTGATCTGAACGATCTCTTCCTCGGGCACTTCGGCCTGGTAGATGAACTCCTCGACGTTCAGCGAGACGGCGCGCTGCTCCAGGTTGGCCTTCACGCGCTTCTCGTACCCGGCGTAGGTGTGGATCACGTACCACTCGCCGGGCAGCAGGCGCAGCTCGTCGCGGAGCGCGGCGATCGGGTCGACCGGGGCCTCGGCCTCTTCGGCTTCCCCGGCTTCTTCCGCCTCGTCCTCGCCGGACTCGGCATCGTCCTCGTCGGACTCGCCGGCCTCGACGGACTCAGCGTCCTCGTCGGAGACCTCGCCGACGACCTCGGCGACACCCTCGGTGTCGACCTCGATCAGGGCCTCGGTGTCGTCGTCGATGTGCAGAGCGGATTCCTCGGCCGGCGCCCCGGCCTCGGCGTCAGCAGCTTCCGCCTGGTCTTCGTCGGCCGCCTCAACGATGTCGAGCTCGTCCTCGGCGGACTCGGCGGACTCGAAGTTCTCGTCGCCGGGCTCAACGGCCTCGTTCAGGTTCGGGTCAGACACGGTGGCTGCTTCTTTCTGGATACAGATGGGTGGAACATGCGAAAGGCTGCCGCCATGCCGATACGTCCCCGGCCGGCACCCCTCGCGGGATCAGCCAAAGACGTACTTGACGGCTTCCTGGAATCCATAGTCCATCACGGTCACCAGACCGATCATGATGACGACGAAAACAATCACCACGGTGGTGTAAGTCGTCAGCTGGTTGCGCGTGGGCCAGACGACCTTGCGCAGCTCGGCGACAATCTGCCGGTAGAAGAGCGCGAGACGCCCGAAGGGGCCCTTCTTCCCGCGCTTGCCGCCCCTGCGAGACTTCTGGGGCGCCTCGTCCTCGGCATCAGGCGTGTCGATGGAGCCCACGGCGTCCGTCACGTTCTTTCACCTGATTCCGGGTCGTGGCCGTGCCGCGCCCGGTGGAGCCGCACGGCGGTTCATTGAATGTACGTACATGCGCACACGCCTGGCGAAGGTGTGTGTAGCAGGGCCGGAGGGACTTGAACCCCCAACCGCTGGTTTTGGAGACCAGTGCTCTACCAATTGAGCTACGACCCTTTGTGGCTTCCCCAACCTACCCCATCCGGAGATGTGGTCGCTGTGGGCCAACGACAGGTGAGTGTACGTGCTCGCAGGCCCGGCGTCGAACAGACAGCTCCCGAGCGGGTCTTGTCCGCCACCGCCCGGGCCTCGGCCGGGGCCCCGCCCGGACCTCGGAGGGAGCCCCGCGGGACGGGACGGCGGCGCGGCGGACCGCCACCCGTCCGGCCCTGTGTCCGGGGGTCGAAACACCTGTGCCGCACGGCCGGGGCGTCTGGGACGATGGACCGTATGAGCGCTGCAACCCCTCCCACCGAGCGCCGGGTCTCCGCCCGCATCGGCGCGATCTCCGAGTCCGCGACCCTCGCCGTCGACGCCAAGGCCAAGGCCCTCAAGGCCGCCGGGCGCCCGGTGATCGGCTTCGGCGCGGGTGAGCCCGACTTCCCGACGCCGGACTACATCGTCGACGCCGCGGTCGAGGCCTGCCGCAACCCGAAGTACCACCGCTACACCCCGGCCGGCGGCCTGCCCGAGCTGAAGAAGGCCATCGCCGAGAAGACCCTGCGGGACTCCGGCTACGCGGTCGACCCCGCGCAGATCCTGGTCACCAATGGCGGAAAGCAGGCGATCTACGAGGCGTTCGCGGCGATCCTGGACCCGGGTGACGAGGTCATCGTCCCCGCCCCCTACTGGACCACCTACCCCGAGTCGATCCGGCTCGCGGGCGGTGTCCCGGTCGAGGTGACCGCCGACGAGACCACCGGCTACCGGGTCTCGGTCGAGCAGCTGGAGGCCGCGCGCACCGAGCGCACGAAGGTGGTGCTCTTCGTCTCCCCCTCCAACCCGACCGGCGCGGTCTACAGCCGCGAGGACACCGAGGCGATCGGCCGCTGGGCCGTGGAGCACGGCCTGTGGGTGCTCACCGACGAGATCTACGAGCACCTGGTCTACGGGGACGCCGTCTTCACCTCGCTCCCCTCGGTCGTGCCCGAGCTGCGCGAGAAGTGCATCGTGGTCAACGGCGTGGCGAAGACCTATGCGATGACCGGCTGGCGGGTCGGGTGGATCGTCGGCCCGAAGGACGTGGTGAAGGCGGCCACCAACCTCCAGTCCCACGCCACCTCCAATGTGTCGAACGTCGCCCAGGCGGCGGCGCTGGCCGCGGTCTCCGGGGACCTGGAGGCGGTGGCCGCGATGCGCGAGGCGTTCGACCGCCGCCGGAAGACGATCGTGCGGATGCTCGGCGAGATCGACGGCGTGGTCTGCCCGGAGCCGGAGGGCGCGTTCTATGTGTACCCGTCCGTGAAGGCGCTCCTGGGCAAGGAGATCCGGGGCAGGCGCCCGGCGACCTCCGTGGAGCTGGCCGCGCTGATCCTCGACGAGGTGGAGGTCGCGGTGGTGCCGGGTGAGGCGTTCGGCACGCCGGGCTATCTGCGGCTGTCGTACGCGCTGGGCGACGAGGACCTGGCGGAGGGTGTGGCCCGCGTCCAGAAGCTGCTGGCCGAGGCGACCGACTGAGGCGACCGACTGACGGCTCCCGCGGAGACGGCGAGCGGCCCCGGACCGTCCGGGGCCGCTCGCCGCTTCTGTGTTCGGGCAAGAACCCGATCGGGGAACCGGCTTACCTCCCGGCGGGGGCATACGGCAAGATCCTGGGATGGAGCACGTACGAAACGTCAGCCGGCTGCCGAAGGCCCATCTGCATCTGCACTTCACCGGCTCGATGCGCCCCTCGACCCTGCTGGAACTGGCCGACAAGTACGGCGTCCACCTCCCCGACGCCCTCACCGGCGCCCTCGCGGGCGGTGAGCCGCCGAAGCTCCGCGCCACCGACGAGCGGGGCTGGTTCCGCTTCCAGCGGCTGTACGACATCGCGCGGTCCTGTCTGCGCACCCCCGACGACATCCGCCGGCTGGTCCGGGAGGCCGCCGAGGAGGACATCCGGGACGGCTCCGGCTGGCTGGAGATCCAGGTCGACCCCACCTCGTACGCCCCGATGCTCGGCGGACTGATCCCCGCGCTGGAGGTCATCCTGGACGCGGTGGACAGCGCCTCGCGGGAGACCGGGCTCGGGATGCGGGTGCTGGTCGCGGCGAACCGGATGAAGCACCCGCTGGACGCCCGGACCCTGGCCCGGCTCGCCGTGCGGTACGCGGACCGCGGCATCGTCGGCTTCGGGCTCTCCAACGACGAGCGCCGGGGCATGGCGCGGGACTTCGACCGCGCCTTCGCCATCGCGCGGGACGGCGGTCTGCTCGCGGCCCCGCACGGCGGCGAGCTGTCCGGCCCCTCGTCCGTACGGGACTGTCTGGACGATCTCCGCGCCTCCCGGATCGGTCACGGCGTGCGGGCCGCCGAGGACCCCCGGCTGCTGCGGAAGCTCGCCGAGCGGCAGGTGACCTGCGAGGTGTGCCCCGCGTCGAATGTGGCGCTCGGGGTGTACGAGAAGCCCGGGGACGTGCCCCTGCGGACGCTGTACGAGGCCGGGGTGCCGATGGCGCTGGGCGCGGACGACCCGCTGCTCTTCGGGTCGCGGCTGGCCGCGCAGTACGAGTTCGCGCGGCGGCACCACGGCTTCACCGACACGGAGCTGGCCGAGCTGGCCCGGCAGTCGGTGCGGGGGTCGGCCGCGCCGGAGGACGTCCGGGGGAAGCTGCTGGCCGGGATCGACGACTGGCTGGCCGGCTAGGGAGTTTCCGCCAGGGCTCGCGAGCCCGGCCCGATCCGGGAGAGACGACCTAGCGGGGGGTGATCCCGCTGAGCACGGTGCGGACGAGTCCGGTGGCGAAGGCGTCCAGCGGCGGCGCGGGCACGCCGCCCTCCGCGCTGTCGTAGGCGAAGGCCCGGTGGGTGCAGGCGCCCAGGAGCAGTGAGGCCGCCGCGTAGGTGTCCGCGCCCTCGGCGACCCGGCCCGCGCGCTGTTCGGCGCGGAGATAGGCGTCCAGGCCCTGGATGGGCCGGTGCGGGCCGGTGCCGAGGCCGCGCAGGGCGGCTTCGTGGCGCTCCTTGAGCCGGGGGTCGGCGTAGAGCGAGGCGAGGATCGGGAAGGTCTGGGCGTAGAACCGGGCGGCCTGCCGGACGACCTCGGTGAGGTTCCCCTCCAGGCCGCCCCGGCCGCCGCCGGCGGCGAGATCGCTCAGCAGCGGGCCGAGCTTCGGCAGCCGTTCGTCCAGGACGGCGATGAACAGCTCCTCCTTGCTCGCGAAGCTCTTGTAGAGCGCCGCCTCCGAGCAGCCGGCCGCCCGGGCGATCTCCTTGGTCGTGGTGCGGGCGAGGCCGAGGCTGAGCATCAGCTCGTGGGCCGCGTCGAGGAGACGGGCGCGGGTGGGCTTCTGCATGGTTCCTCCGGGCCGGGTCTCGATCGGCCTTGACGGGTGGGCGGCCGGATACCCACTCTAGAGGTGAGTGAATACTTACTCACCCATGGGAGGTGTGTGACCGATGAGGATCACGGTGTTCGGTGCGACCGGAGGGGTCGGCGGGGAGATCGTCCGGCAGGCCCTGGCGGCGGGGCACGAGGTGACGGCGGTGGTGCGGGACGCGGCGCGCCTCAGAGTGCCGGCCGCCTCGGGGCCGGGCGCGGGGAGGCTCGTCGTGGCCCGGGCCGATCCGTCCCGGAGCGGGGCGGCGCTGCGGGAGGCGGTCGCCGGGCGGGACGCGGTGCTCTCCGGGCTCGGGGCGCGCAGGGCCGCGGACGCGGAAGCCGGGATCACCACCCGGCTCACCCGGTCGGTGCTGAGCGCCATGGAGGCGGAGGGCACCCGCCGGCTCCTGGTGGTCTCCGCCGCGCCGCTCGGCCGCGCCCCGGCGGACGAGCCGCTGGCCGACCGCGCCATCGGTGTCCTGGTGGGCGCCGTCTACCGCAGGATCTACGCGGACCTGCGGACCATGGAGGCGGAGCTGGAGCGCTCATCGGCGGACTGGACGTCGGTGCGCCCGCCCCGGCTGCTGGACGGGCCGCTGACCGGGGTCTACCGGATGGAGACCGGCGGGAACCCACGCAGCGCCCGCACCATCGCACGGGCCGATGTGGCCCACGCCATGCTCGCGCTGGTGGGCGACGCCGCGTCGGTGCGGCAGGGCGTGGGAGTGGCGTACTGAGGGTGCGAGGCGCGCGAGGGGTGCGGACGGTCAGAGGCTGACGCCGACGGTGACCGGTTCGTTGACCAGGGTGACCCCGAAGGCGTCCCGCACTCCGGCCACGACCTCGCGGGCGAGGGCGAGGAGGTCCTCGGTGGTGGCCTCGCCCCGGTTGGTGAGCGCGAGGGTGTGCTTGGTGGAGATACGGGCCGGGCCGCCGCCGTACCCCTTGGTGAAGCCCGCCCGGTCGATCAGCCACGCCGCCGAGGTCTTGGTGCGGCCGTCGCCGGCCGGGTAGGCGGGCGGGGTGACGGCGCTGCCGAGGCGGGTGCGGACGCGGTCGAGGAAGGCGGCGTACTGCTCCGCGTCCAGGATCGGGTTGGTGAAGAAGGAGCCGGCCGACCAGGTGTCGTGGTCGTCGGGGTCCAGGACCATGCCCTTGCCCGCGCGGAGTTCGAGGACGGCCCGGCGCACGGCGGACAGCTCCGCCCGGTCGCCGGGCTCGACGCCGAGGAGCCGCGCGGTCTCCGCGTACTTCACCGGGGCGGAGAGCCCGGCGGCGTCGTCGAGACCGAAGCGGACGCGCAGCACCACATAGCGGTCGGGGTGCTGCTTGAAGCGGCTGTGGCGGTAGGAGAAGGCGCACTCCTCATTGGTGAGGGTGACGGTCCCGCCGGTGCGGCGGTCGTAGGCGACCACCTCGGTGATGGTGGTGGAGACCTCCTGGCCGTACGCCCCGACGTTCTGGATGGGGGTCGCGCCGGCGGAGCCGGGGATGCCGGCGAGGCACTCGACCCCGGCGAGCCCGGCGTCGACGGTCCGCGCGACGGCGTCGCTCCAGACCTCGCCCGCGGCCAGCTCCAGCCGGGTGCCGTCGAGGCTGAAGCCCCGGGTGGCGATGCGCAGGGCGGTTCCGTCGAAGCCCTTGTCGCCGATGACGAGGTTGCTGCCGCCGCCGATGATGAGGAGGGGGGTGCCGGTGGTGTCGGCGTCGCGGACGGCGGTGATGATCTCGTCGTCCGTGGTGGCGGTGAGGAGGCGGGGGGCGGGGCCGCCGAGGCGGAAGGTGGTCAGGGGGGCGAGGGGCGCGTCGTGATTTTCCTGCACCCCCCAAGCCTACGATCCCCGCACGCCGGGCCCCGCACGGTGCGCCCGCGCCCCGGCCGGGCCCCGCATGGTGCGCCCGCGCCCCATGGCCACGACACCCGGCGGGCCCGGGGCCCTGAGGCAACCCGCACAAACCCAGCCCGTCCGGCGCTTGAGGACGGACCCTGTGCCACAGGACCCCGCACAAACCCAGCCCGTCCGGCGATTGAGGACGGACCCCGCACCACAGGACCCCGCACAAACCCAGCCCGTCCGGCGATTGAGGACGGACCCCGCACCACAGGACCCGTCACGCTGCGGGCCACCGTCGGGGGCCAGCCCCCGAACCCCCGCTCCTCAAACGCCGGAGGGGCTGAGGTGTGCGGCTCAGCCGCCGGAGGACCGAGGTGGCGCGGCTCGGCGCCGGAGGGGCCGAGGTGGCGCGGCTCAACGGCCGGCGGGGCTGGGGTGGCGCGGCTCAACCGCCGGAGGGGCTGAGCGGGCGCGGCTCAACCGTCGGAGAAGCCGGGGTGGTGGGGCTCCAACGCCGGCGGGGCACGAGGGGCGCGTCCCCACGGGAGGGGGCTCGGGGTCAGGCCAGGCGGACCACGGCACGGGACATGCCGAGCACCTTCACCCCACCGCAGGCAGCGGTCAGATCCACCCGCACACACCCGTCCCCCAGCAACTCCGCCACCTTCCCGCTCACCTCGACCACCGCCCCCTCACCATCGTTCGGCACCACGACCGGGCGGGTGAAACGCACCCCGTACTCGACGACCGCGCCCGGGTCGCCGACCCAGTCCGTCACCACCCGGATCGCCTCGGCCATGGTGAGCATGCCGTGCGCGATCACATCGGGGAGCCCGACCTCGACCGCGAACTTCTCGTTCCAGTGGATCGGGTTGAAGTCGCCCGAGGCACCGGCGTACCGCACCAGCGTGTCCCGGGTCACCGGGAAGCTCCGCGCCGGCAGCTCGGTGCCGACCGTCACGTCCCCGTACAGAATCCTCGCCGTCATCACGCCCCCTCGGCGGCCCGCGCCACCAGCTTGGTCCACGCGGTCACCACATGCCCGCCGGTCTCGTCGTGCACCTCGCCGCGGACGGTCACGACATCATTGCCCGCCAGGGACTTGATGCTCTCGATGACGGAGACGACACTCAGCCGGTCACCGGCCCGCACCGGCCGGCTGTAGGCGAACTTCTGATCGCCGTGCACCACCCGGCTGTAGTCCAGACCCAGCTGCGGGTCCTGGACGACCCGCGCCGCGGCGCGGTAGGTGATCGCGAAGGCGAACGTCGGCGGGGCGATCACCTCGGGGTGACCGAGCGCTTTCGCGGCGTCGGGGTCGGTGTACGCGGGGTTGGCGTCCCCCACCGCCTCGGCGAACTCACGGATCTTCTCCCGGCCGACCTCATAGGGCGGGGTGGGCGGATAGGTCCGCCCCACGAAGGACTGATCGAGTGCCATGGCCTGGCTTCTCCTCCTGACAGATGGGCCTGCCGCCCTGAGAGCGGGGACAAACGACACGAGGCCGCCCCCTGACGGGGACGGCCTCGCATGCGAGCCTGATCAGCGCGTTTCGCGGTGCGCCGTGTGAGAGTTGCAGCGCGGGCAGTGCTTCTTCATCTCAAGACGGTCCGGGTTGTTACGCCGGTTCTTCTTGGTGATGTAGTTCCGCTCCTTGCACTCCACGCAGGCCAGCGTGATCTTCGGGCGGACGTCGGTGGCAGCCACGTGAGTGCTCCTTGGACGGACGGATGGACGGATTGACGCAAACGCAACAAGAGTAGCCGATCCGAGGACCGACCCCGCAATCGGCTACTATGTGTAGCGGTGACCGGACTTGAACCGGTGACACAGCGATTATGAGCCGCTTGCTCTACCGACTGAGCTACACCGCTGCGATACCGGATCTCCTCGCCCGGAGGCGAGGATCACCGACATCAGAGCCCCAATACGGAATCGAACCGTAGACCTTCTCCTTACCATGGAGACGCTCTACCGACTGAGCTATTGGGGCGAGCGATGAAGACATTACACGGTCGGTCGCCGTTCGCCCAAATCCGTTTCGTGGCCCCCTGTCCGGCATCGCACCCTCCCTCCCGGCCGGCCTCCGCCGAAGCTCCCCGGCGGCCCCTCGCGCCCCTCCGGCGCCGCCCGCCGCCCGGCCCGCGCGGCCGTGCGGAGGACCGGGCAACCCCACCGGTACGACTATTTCGCTCTTCCTCGAAGAGGGAGCGCGGCGCCCCTAGGCTCGACTCACGCTGCGTGACCCTTCCCCCGTCCGGTACGCGGCCCGAGCCGACCTCCCCCGCCAGGAGCGCGATGCCCGACAGCCAGCCGCGGCCCCCCGACGGCGCGACCGCCGACACCACCGCGCTGCTGCTGAGCGGCGCCCGGCTGACGGACGGCCGCACCGTCGACGTACGGCTCGGCGGCGGGCGCATCGAGGCGGTCGGAACGGCCGGCAGTCTCCCCGCCCACACCGCCCGGGTGGACCTGAGCGGCTATCTGCTGCTGCCCGCGCCCGCCGAGCCCCACGGCCACGGCGACACGGCCCTCACCGCGGACGGCCCCGGCCCCGTCTCGTACGACGGCCGGGACGTCCAGCGGCGGGCCACCGAGGCGGCCCTGCTCCAGCTCGGGCACGGGGCGACCGCGCTCCGCTCCCACGTGCGGATCGGGGATGTCCAGGGCCTCGGACCGCTGGAGGCGGTGCTCCGGGCCCGGCGCTCGCTGCGCGGGCTCACCGAGCTGACGGCGGTCGCGGTGCCCCGGCTGCTGACCGGGGTGGCCGGGGCCGACGGCCTCGCGATGCTGCGGGACGCGGTGAAGATGGGGGCCTCGGTGGTGGGCGGCTGCCCCGACTCCGACCCCGATCCGACCGGGTACGTCCAGACGGTGCTGGAGGTGGCGGCGGAGCACGGCTGCCCCGTCGATCTGCACACGCACGGTGACGACCCGGCGCGGCTGGCCCGGCTCGCGGCGATGACGGGCGGGCTGCGGCCCGGGGTGGCGATCGGGCCGTGCGCCGGGCTCGCCCGGCTGCCCCACGAGCGGGCCGCGCGGGTCGCGGACCAGCTGGCGGCGGCCGGGGTGACGGTGGTCTGTCTGCCGCAGGGCGGCTGCGGGGCGGTGGAGCACCGGGGCTGCGCGCCCGTCCGGCTGCTGCGGGCCGCCGGGGTGCGCGTCACGGCGGGCGGCGGCGCGCTGCGGGATGTGTCGAACCCGGTGGGGCGGGGCGACCCCCTGGAGTCGGCCTATCTGCTGGCCTCCCGGAGCGGGCTGCGCGCCGTGGAGGCGTACGACACCGTCGCGGCGGCGGCGCGCGCGGCGATGGGGCTGCCGGAGGTGCGGGTGGAGGCCGGCTTCCCGGCCGAGCTGCTGGCGGTGCGGGGGGACCGGCTCCCGGCCGTGCTGTCCCTGGCGTACAGCAGGATCGTGATCCACCGGGGGCGGGTGGTGGCGCGCACCAGCGCGGTGCGGGAGTACTGCGACTCGGCGGTGGCGGTGGCGCTCGAACTGCCCCGCCAGGGGCGTTCCTGAGGGCGTGTCCGGCCGCTGCCGGGCGTCGGCCCGCGCGAGGACGTACGGTCGGGGGCATGCGCATTGTCATCGCTGGAGGACACGGTCAGATCGCCCTCCGCCTGGAGCGGCTGCTCTCGGCGGGCGGGCACGAGGTGGCGGGGATCATCCGCGACCCGGAGCAGAGTGCCGATCTGGGGGAGGTGGGCGCCGAAGCGGTGGTCCTGGACCTGGAGTCGGCCTCCGTGGACGAGGTCGCCGAGGCCCTGCGGGGCGCCGACGCCGCGGTCTTCGCGGCGGGCGCGGGACCGGGGAGCGGCCCCGAGCGCAAGGACACGGTGGACCGGGGCGCCGCGGTGCTCTTCGCGGACGCGGCGGAGCGGGCGGGGGTGCGGCGGTATCTCGTCGTCTCCTCGATGGGCGCGGACGCCGGGCGCGAGGGCGATGAGGTCTTCGACGCGTATCAGCGCGCCAAGGGGGCCGCGGACGACGATGTGCGCTCCCGCCCGGGCCTGGACTGGACGATCCTGCGCCCCGGCATCCTGACCAACGACGCCGGCAACGGACTCGTCGAGCTGAAGGCGTCCACGGGCCGGGGCCCGGTCCCGCGCGACGACGTGGCGGCGGTCCTGGCCGAACTCCTGGAGACCCCGGCGACGGCGGGGCTGACGCTGGAGCTGATCTCGGGGTCGGTGCCGGTGCTGGTGGCGGTGCGGGACGTGGCGGGGAACTGAGCCCCGGGGGGTCGGGTCAGTTCCCCGGCCCCGGGCCCCTGCCGGGCGCGACGCTCTCGTCGGCCCCGGGCCCGTCCGCCCCGGGCTCCGCCGGCTCGGCCCGCGCGCCGGGCATCCGTATGACGACGACCCCGCCGGAGAGGTCTATCGGCCCCCGCCCGGGGTCGGCGTCGCCGGCCTCGTCGAGGGTGATCTCCAGGCGCTGCCGCTCCTCCTCGGTGTGGCGGCGACTGGGGGCGAAGATTTCGTTGAGACCGCCGAACATGGTGGGCTCCCGCCTTCCGTCAGGGGTCCGGGCATTCGATTGTCGCCCATCGCGGACGGCGGGCCACCAGGTCCACCGCGCGGTCCCCGACAGACTTCGGGAGCCCGCCGGAGGGAGAATTCCCGGTGGGCTCCCGGGCGACGCCGGTCCGGGCGCGGAATCGCGGCGGAAGGACCGGCGCGGGCCCACCGCGGTGTGGTGGACCCGGCCGCCGGCGGTTTCCGCCCCGGGGCGGAAGTGACGGTTCCGAACCGCCACTCCGCCACCCCGGGGCCGAAACACCGTGTGCTACTCCTTCTTCTCGTCCCTGATGGCTCTCGCCTCGGGGGTGTCGAACGACCGGCTGTAATACCGGAGCCAGTGGTCGACCTCGGGGGCGAGCGACGGAAGCCTGCTCCTCACCGAATCCGCGAGTTCGACATGCTCGTCCCAGGATTCCGCCAGGAAGGCTTCCTTCAGGCCGAGTGCGACGGCCACGCGGAACTCATCGCCGGATTCCAACCATTTCCTTCCGACTGTGAAGATCATTCCGCTGTCCTCGGGCGTGATGATCCAGGACATCGACAGGAGCTGCTCGGAGAGGTACCCGGGCGGCAGGTTGGGTGCCCTGTGGTCCGCGAGGAACTCCATGAGTTTCCCGATGTCCATGCGATCACCTCCTTCGATACACCCTGGTTTCGAATACCGCGCCATCAGGAATTGGTTCGCCGTCCGCTCGCTTCATCTTCCCGAAGTCGTGCTCCGGAGCCAAGTCGCCGACGGACACCAGCTCGAATCCGGCTTCGGCTATCAGATCGGTACGGAGTTTCCGCCACTTGTTGGACTTCGCTCCGGTCACCATCAGAATCCCGCCGCGCTGCATGACACGGGCGGTCTCCGCGGAAACCGGCTGGAAGCCGAACGGGTTGATGGCGTGCACCGTGCTGAACGTCCCGTCACGGAAGGGAAGCGCACTCGCGTCCGCCCGGACATCGACGCCGGGCCTGTTCTCCATGTCCACATTGACAGCCCCCGGCATGGGGTTGTCGCCCGACCCGAGATTCAGGGTGCAGTTGTGGGCGAGAACAGCGGCGGAACCCGTCTCCACGTAGTACGTGTGGATGTCGTCGACCGTGAGGTTGTGGACCCGCTGCTGCGCGGTCCAGGATTCCACGGCCTCGATCTGGACCCATGTGCCGGCGCTGCTTCTGAGCATCTGCCCCGGTTGCAGCTCCCCGGCCTTGACCCACTTGCCGAGCGCCTCGATCCAGAAGGGGTGTCCTTCGGTGGCCGTCACCGAGCCCGGCGAGCCGGAGCCGTCGTACTCGCCCGACGGTGCGGCGGCGGCCGGGCCCGAGCCCTTCCCGTCGCCGCGGTCCGAGACCGCCAGAGCCGTGGTGGCCGGGCCCCGGTCCCCGTCGCGGACGGTGATCCTGACGAGTTCCTTGTAGCCGCCGCCGGTGATCGTGGCGGAGACCGTCCTGGCCCTGGTCTCGCCGGTCACCGGATCGGTCGCCATGACCTTGTCGCCGATCCTGACCTTGTCGATCGGCTTCTTCGACCCGTCCGCCATCACCACCAGCGTGCCGGGGACGAAGCTGTTGCTCTCGCAGGCGGCGTTCGTCGCCTCCTCTCGGGCTGTGCTCTGAGCCTCGCTCCTCGCTTCCTTGATCACCCGCTTGGCCGCGGGCCTCTTGACCTGGGACGGCTTCGGCCTGGGCTTGGGCTGAGCACGGGGCTTCGGCTTGGGCTTCGCCCGCGCCGCTGCCTTCCGGGCCGCCGCGCGCTTGGCCGCCGCCTTTCTCGCCGCCGCGCGCTGCGCCTTGGCGCGTGCCTGAGCCGCCGCCCTCTTCGCGGCCGCCCTCTTGGCCGCCGCGCGCTGGGCGGCCCGCTTGGCTGCGGCCCGCTTGGCCGCCGCCGCCTTCTTCGCGGCCTCGCGCTTGGCCTTGGCCGCCGCACGCTTCGCCGCCTCGATGGCGCGCTTGCGGGCGAGCGCCGCAGCCCGGCGGGCAGCCGCCTGGGCGGCCTTGCGGGCCGCGATCTGCGCCGCGCGGCGGGCCGCCGCGCGGATCGCCGCCTGGATCGCCATCCGGGCCGCGAACCCGATCAGCACCGGGAAGAAGAGCCCGGACGGGTCGGAGAACGTCGCCGGAGCGTTGTTGCTGTAGGCGTACGGGTTCATCGTGGCCGGCTGTTCGAAGTCGACCACCGGGTCGACGGAGATGAACCTTCCGGTCGCCGGGTCGTAGTCCCGGACCCCGAGCCTGGTCAGACCGGTGTCCTTGTCGACTGTTCCTCCGACGAAGCCGCGTGCCCCCGGCCAGGTGGACGGCGCGGCGCCGCGCTCCTCACCGAACGGCATCGACTTGCGCCGGGTGACACCCATGTCCGCGGCGACCATGTCGACCACCGTGTTGGACGTTCCGTGGTGGTCCGCCAGCAGAAGCTGACGGCCGCCGCCCGTGGACCGTACCGTGGTCGAACCGTCGGGCTGGCCGTAGAAGCGCTCCGCCTTCCGGACCGCGAAGTCCGGGCCCACCGTCAGTTCCGCCTCCCCCAGGTACAGCGTCCTGCTGCCGTCGGGAGCGGTGCGGATCAGCCGGTCACCGGAGGCGTCGGTGAGGTAGGACGTGGTCTTGGTGCCGCCTCCCTCGACGGGCTCGGAGACCGAGCGGAGCTGGCCCTCCATGTCCCAGTCGAGCGTCTGGGTGGTGCCGTTGTGCTGACGGGTCTTCGTGTTGCCCGCCTTGTCGTAGGTGAACTCGTTGAGCCGCTCACCCCCGGGACCGATCGACTTGATCGTGGCGAGGGCGTTGGGCCCGCCCACGCCCGGCTTGCCGTAGGTGTAGTCGCGGGTGACGTTCTGCGTGGTGTCGCCCGTGATGTCGTGCTCGGTCAGCTTGGTGCGGTTGCCCGCCTGATCGAACTCGTAGCTCTGCCAGTAGGCGTCCGGACCGCCGACGGTGTCCTTGGAGGGAGCCGCCGAACAGTCGTCCTTCGCCGCCGTCCAGGCCGACGTCATCTGACGCAGCTTGTTGTGCACGAAGCACTGGGTGTCCGTCTGACCGCCACCCGCCACCGCGCCGCCGGAGGTGTCCGAGATCTTGGTGACATTGCCCGCTTCGTCATAGGTGTAGCGGGTGTCGCTGATCCGGCCCGGGGCCAGTGAACGGTCGTACGTGGACTGCGTCATCCGACGGGTGAACTCGTCGTAGAGGTAGGTGCCGTACACCCGCTTCGTCGCGGGCCCCGCCTCGGTGCGCAGGATCTCGCCGAACGCCGAGTAGCTGACGTTGTTGAGATAGGTCGACGTGCCGCTGATGGAGATCGGCAGATCGTCGGAGTTGTAGCGGAAGACGATCTGCTCGGTGGTCAGCCCGCCGAGGCCGGGAACCTGCATCCAGGCCGTCTTGCCGGTGGGAGTGTAGGAGAACTGGTACTTGTAGGTGCCGCTGAGGCCCTTCTCCTCCGCCGGGATGACGGTCTGGGTCGACTTCACCCGGTAGGCGTTGTCGTAGGCCGTCACCTCGTCGCGGTACTTACGGCCCTCGTGGTAGCGGATCGACGCCGTGGGAAGGCCCTTGCCCAGCGTGTCGTACGTCCACTCGATGCGCTTCGGGCCGGTCTCGCCACCCTCGCGGAGGGAGGTCGGACGACCGCCGGCGTCATAGGTCGTGACCAGCGTGTTGCCACGCGAGTCGGTGGACGTCGCGACGTTGTCGGTGTCGTCGTACGTGTAGGTGGTCCTGCCGCCGTCGGGGTCGACGGTGGCCGTCTGGCGGCCCCGGCCGTCGTACTCGAAGGTGGTCACCGCACCGCCGGGAGCGGAGACCTTGACCAGGTTCTCCAGGTCGTCGTACTCGTAGAGGGTGTCCCGCCACTGGGTGCGGGCCTCGTTGGTGTACTCGCGGAGCTTCTCCAGCTGCCCCTCGGCGTTCTCGTACGAGGCCGTGACCGTGTCGCCCTTGGGCGGGATGGTGGTGGAGACGTCGCCGTCCCGTTCCGTGGTCGTCCGGAGCTTCTCCACACCCCGGTGGTAGGTGACGTCGGCGACGGGCTGGCCCATCCCGTCGAAGGTGATCCGGGTCTGCGACGGCACCTCGTTGTCGCCGACCTGGAGCAGCTCGGCCTTGGGCTCCAGATCGTTGTAGTAGCCGTCGTTGGTCTTCCACGCCCGTCCGGCGGTGTCGTAGAAGGTGTCGTTGACGATCCGGCCCGCGCCGATGGCCTCGTCCTGGGTCTGCCGCTCGCGCAGCAGGCCGTCGAGGATCTCGTACGAGACGGCGTACTCGCCGTTGTCCTTCAGCGTGCGCGTGGTGACGATCGTCTCGTTGTCACGGCGGATGGTGTAGTCGTACGTCGCGTTCGGCGTCTGCGTCGCCGGGTCGCGGTCGATCTCCCACACCTTCAGGAGCCGGCCCAGCGGGTCGTACTCCATCGTGGCGCGCTTGTTGTTGGCGTCGATCTCCGCCAGCGGCATACCGCGGGCGTCGTCGAACTCGGTGGTCTCCGTGTGCTCCAGCGGGTCCGTGGAGATCTGCTTGGTGGGACGGGCGACCGTGGCCGGGAAGTAGTCGACCTTGGTCCGCTTGTTCTCGGCGTCCCAGGTGATCGTCTCACGGCCGTGGATGTCGTACTCGGTGCGGTCGATGGTGAGGTAGCCGTCGCCGGCGGCGTTCAGCTCCTCCACCTTCGTCGGCAGCCCCTTCGTCGGCGCGGCGCCGAGAGCGAGGTTGTCGAAGTAGGTGCGGGTGTCCTCGACGACCTTGCCGCCGGTGGTGCCACAGGCACCGAGCCTGGTGACCTCCCTCGACTCCGATTCGAGCAGATGGGCCGTGGTGTTGCGGGCGTACTCGGTGGTCGAGCACATCCGCTTGCCGCCGGCGGTGGTCTCGTCCACCTCGGTCGGCAGACCGTACGTGTCGTACTTCGTCGTCTCCGTCGAAGTGCGCCAGAGATCGCCCTTGACCCGCTCGCGCGTCGACACCGTCTCCGGACGGGTCATCCACGCCTCCAGCGGCGTGGTGCCGGGGCGGACGCGGGTCGCGGTCTTCACCGACCACGGCGTGGTCAGGGTCGACGAGTCGACCGCCCCGCCGTCCGACTCGTAGGTGATCTGCTCCCGGAGCTGCCCCTGGTAGTGGCCGAGGTCCTGGAAGGTTCCGCCGCGGGAGTCCTCGATGACCGAGGTGCGGGTGCCGGTGGGCAGCTTGTCGCCGTGCATGCCGCGGAAGTAGCGGTGCTCGGTCAGCTGCTTGACATCGGTGCCGGAACCGAGGCGGGTGCGGACCCGCTCGTAGCCCCGGTACTGCGACCAGGTGCGGTACTTCTTCTCCGCGAACTCCGAGTCGTCGAACGCCCACGCCGGGGAGCCGAGGAACTCATAGCCCGTGACCTTCGTCGGACTGTCGGAGACCAGGTCCATCTCCTTGACCTCGGTGACGAGGTACTTGTGGAACCAGTCCTCCTGCATCTTCAGGGCGCCCTTGGGCATCCAGTACTGCGGGAAGCAGCGCATCGTGTTCGACTCGGGCGAAGCGGGCATCTTCCTCGGCGCCAGGGCCGAGCACTCGCGCGGCGAGTACGTCACCCCGATCCGGCCGCCGGTCTCCGTGTCGATCGCGTTGATCCGGTAGCGGGAGAACGGCGGCAGACCCTCGACGCCGTCGACCCGGTTGTCGAGCTGCACACCGGCGAAGGTGACCTTCGGCATCGACGCCGTACCGCCGGCGCCATGACCCGTCCGCGTGATGGAGTCCAGCCACAGCGCCGGGGACGTGCCGTCACCGGTCGCCGGGAAGGAGCTCTCCAGCGTCCACGAGTCGACGTTCTTCAGCGCCGACCCGGCCAGCACCTGCGTGCCGATCTTCACCAGGCGCTTGGTGGACCAGAACGTCGGCGAGAACTTGTCCGTGCACTTCGCCCCCGCCAGGCACTCCTGGTCCAGCGGGGTGTCCGGCCAGTGCTTGGCGTTCTCCTTCGTGCGCTTGGCGACCGCGCAGTCGAAGCCCGTGCTCGGAACACAGCGCTCCGCGACGGTGAAGTTCACCCGGCCCGCCGGCAGCCCGGTGAACAGGGCGTCCGAGCGCTGGCCGTAGTCGATCCGGGCCAGATGGGCGGCGCGGTCGTACGCGACCTGCTGGTCGGCCTTCATGTTCAGGCCGTAGTGGTTCGTGTCCTTGTTCCACCACAGGGTCATGGCGTCGCCCAGCGGGTCGACGACATAGTCCAGGTTCCAGCGGTACGCCTGGGTGCACTCCGAGTCCGTGAACAGCGTCGCGTGACACGGCTCATCGGGGTGGTTGCCGACGACCGGGACGGTCTGGACCGAGTTGGTCCGCTTGTCGGCGGGCGCGCCCGGGAGCTTGTTCATCCCGAAGTGGTACTGCACACCGTCGGTGCCCGTGACGACCCAGAACTCGCGGTCGTGCGCGCCGTTGTCGGCGCCCTTCGCGCCGGTGCGGCGCTCCACGCGCGTACCGTCGTCGTCCGCCGGACGCCAGGTGTCACCCGCGCCCTTGACCAGCTCGGTGCTGTTGCCGCCGAGCGACATCACCACATGGTCGGAGCCGTAGCAGAGGTCGCCGCTGTCGCCCTTGTTGTTGGGCTTCCTGCCGTCCTCCTCGCCCTTGTCGTCATCACAGGAGCGGAAGCGGCGCTCGATGAAGCCGGGCTCGTAGTCCCAGCCCTCGGCGATCCACGACGACTGGCCGTTGGTGGACGCGGTGCGCCCGTCGACGGCCTGCGAGGAGTACGACAGCGCGATCTCGGGCTGCGGACCGCCCGGAACCTCCTGCGCCTCGATCGGATACGTCCAGGAGAAGCCGCCGGACGAGCTGCCGGCCATCCAGGAACCGGACTGCGACAGCGAGGTCGCCCCGTGGTTTCCGCCGGGGCCGGAGGCCGACGCCGTCGCCGCCAGCACCCGCGGCGCGGCGGCCGGACCACGGCCCTTCTTCGCGGTTCCCAGGTCCACGGTGGCGCTGACCGTCCGGCCCTCGGGGTCGTTGGCGCCCTTCAGCTCGGTCGGGGTGCGGCACTCCGACTTCCGCGGGGTGGTCAGCGCACAGGCCGGCAGCTCGACCAGACGGAGCCGGGAGCCCCAGTCGCCGCCGAACCTGTCCTTGATGGACGCGTAGTCCAGTTCGATCTCGACAGTGCCTGACGCAGCGTCAGAGGTACTGGACGCCGCGGGGGCAGCGGTGAACAGTACGCCCTCAACGCCCGCCGCACGGGCCGTCTTCGCGTCCTTCACCTGCACTCGGGCGGTGGCGCCCGGCTCCGCCAGGGCCTTTCCGCTCAGCGCGCGGGCGGTGGACCCGGGCTTCCGCAGTCGGACCGGAACACCGGAGAAAGGATTTTCCTCTCGGCCGGAAATCACCCCGTGATCACCGGGGTTGAGTCCCGACCGACCGGCCTTGCCGGGGACCCGGCCCCGGGTGTCGGCCACCGGAACCACGTACTCGCCGGCGGGAATCGCGCCGGCGGACGGGCGCCAGTCCCTCTCCGCCTCGTTCTTGACCCCCGGCCGCTTCCGGTCGAAGTCCCGTCCGGAGACGGATCGTTCCTGCTTGATTTCGTCCAGGTCGGGGCCGGTTCCCGCCGCGGCGGCCGGGTCGTCCGGGACGAAGTTGATCATAAGCGCCATGAAGACGACAAATGACACGGATCTATGCCAGTGCCCCAGATAGCGCAACTGGCGCAGTAGTTGTTCTCGCACGCTTCCTTCCCATCCTGAGCTGGATAAACACATGACCGGAGGGAACCTAGGACGCCAACAACCCGTCCAGCAACCAGGGTTGGACCGCAAGAAATCCCACCTACTCCCCCTAAAGCGGCGAAATTTCCCATCCGAGCGCCGTGTACTCTTCCGCCGAAAGTTGCTCTTGAAGTGAAGAGATCAAGGGGATTTGGTCCATGCCAGACATACCCACGAAGAGACGGGGAGCGGGCCGCACCGCACGAGGCGCCCTGGCCGCAGTGCTGGTCGGAGGCGCTCTGGGGCTCACTCCCCTCGGGACGACGACCTCCGCCGCCACGGAGGGGAAGCCCTCCGGAACCAGTGCCTCCGGTGCGCCGGCGGGCTCGGAGGAGCATGCGCTGGAGAAGGCCCGGCGGACCGGCGAACCGGTCGAGGTCCTCTCGGCGCGGACCGAGATCAGCGAGACCCACGCACTGCCCAACGGAAACCTCCGCCAGACCCAGCACACCTCCCCGGTCCGGGTGAAGCGCGAGGGCTCCTGGACCCCCGTGGACACCACGCTCGCCCCGGTCGCGGGGCGCGTCGCGCCCCGGGCCGCCCTCGGCAAGGTCACCTTCTCGGCCGGTGGTGACGCCCCGCTGGTGGTCCTCGCCGACCAGGGCCGCACCCTGTCGCTGAGCTGGCCCACGCCGCTGCCCGCGCCGGTCCTCGACGGCTCGACCGCTACGTACCGTAACGTCCTGCCGGATGTCGACCTCGCCGTGGCGGCGAGCGTCAACGGCTTCAGCCAGGCCCTGATCGTCAAGTCGGCGCAGGCGGCCGACAACCCCGAACTGGCCGCCATCGACTTCGGTCTGAAGGCCGAGGGGCTGACGCTGAGGAAGGACCCCGAGAGCGGTGCCATCAGCGCCCTCAACCCCGCCGGACAGTCGGTTTTCTCGACCTCGACCGCCCGGATGTGGGACTCGTCCGGCACCGACACGGCGTCCGGGACCACCCCGCCCGGCGCCCAGGGCCGCAAGGCCCCCGTCGCCAGGCCGACGACCGCGAAAGCCGCGCCCCCGTCGGATCTGAACCCCGGGACCAACAGCGCCGAGGTCGGCGTTCAGGTCACGCAGAGTAAGCTGATCCTGACCCCCGACCAGGCGCTCCTCGACTCGCCGAAGACGACGTACCCGGTCTACATCGACCCCCGGGTCACCGGCGCCCGCCAGGCCTGGACCATCGCGTACAAGCCCCATCCGACCAGCAGCTACTGGAACGGGACGGGCTGGGGCGGCGGCACCACCAGCGAGGCCCGCGTCGGCTACGAGAGCAGCTCGGGAGGGACCGCCCGGTCGTTCTTCCGGGTCGACTCCGCGTTCCTCGCCGGTGTGAAGGTGGTCGACGCGCAGTTCCAGATCACCCAGACCCACTCCTGGTCCTGCACCGCCAAGCCGGTCGAGCTCTGGCTCACCGGAGGCATCAGCTCCGCCACCACCTGGAGCAAGCAGCCCGCCTGGGACACCCGGCAGGACGTCCGCAACTACGCCCATGGCAACGAGACCTTCGGCTGCCCCGACAAGGCCATCGACCTGAAGGCCAACCACGCGGCCCAGAAGGCCGCCGCCAACAACTACCCCAACCTCACCTTCGGTCTGCGCGCGCCGCAGAGCGCCGAGGACGGCAAGGACGAGTACAGCTGGAAGAAGTTCAAGCCGGACGCCAAGCTGATCGTCGAGTTCAACCGCCCGCCGAAGGCCCCCTGGGCGATGGACACCGTCCCCAGCACCAAGGTCGGCACCGAGTGCGGCAACGGCGCTTCCTACGTCACCGTCGGCAACACCGATGTGACTCTTGTCTCGCAGGTCTGGGACCCCGACGGCGGTGATGTCAACGTCGAGTTCCATCTCTGGGCGACGGGCAAGCGCGATGTCGCGCCCGGTCTCCTCTTCGAGAGGAGGGTCAAGGCGACCGTCTCGGCGAAGGACCCGAAGGGCGTACCGGTCCGGGTGACCGTGCCCAAGAAGCTGCTGGACGACCACAAGGGCGCGAGCGGCGGTCAGTTCTCCTGGAAGGCGCAGACCGAGGACGTGGCCGATCCGGCGTTCGCCTCCGACTGGACGCCGAGCCAGGGCTCGTCCGGCTGCCGCTTCGGGTTCGACCCGACGGCTCCGTCGGTGATGCCCACGGTCGTCTCCACCGGCGCCGTCTACCCGGAGCAGCTCACCGGGGACAGCCCTGAGGGCGCGCTGCCCCGCACCCCGGGCGAGTTCGTGTTCAACACGCCCGGCACCTCGGACATCGTCGAGTACAAGTGGGCTCTGGACCGCACCCCGCCGAACGTCTCCGCCAAGCCCGCCGTCAAGGGCGGTCCGGCGAAGGCGACGGTGACCCCGCTGACCCCCGGCCCGCACACCCTCTATGTGCAGGCCTTCGACGCGGCCGGGAACGCCGGCCCCCGCTACCCGTACAAGTTCACGGTGAAGAGCCCCGGTGTGGTGGACAAGCCGGGTGATGTCAACGGTGACGGTCTGCCCGACATGTTCGCGGTCGACGGCTACAACAACCTCCGGCTGTACGGCGGCACCGGCAACGGCTCCGTCGCCACCTCGGTCGTCCTGTCCGAGACCACGGCCTGGGGGGACGCGCTGCTGACCCACCGGGGCGATCTGACCGAGGACTTCTACGAGGACCTCGTCGCCCGGACGAAGGACGGCAGGCTCTGGTACTACCCGAACGACGGCCAGGGCGCGTTCACCGACGACACCCGCCAGGAGTTCTATGTCTTCGGGGACGAGGAGACGGGTCTTCCGTCCATCGACGTCAAGGCGCTCAAGCAGATCGTCTCGGTCGGGGACCTCACCCCGGACGGCGAGGGGCACCACCCCGACTTCGTGGGTGTCATCGGCGACCAGCTCTGGTTCCTGCCCGGGGCTCCGGGCGGCAGAATCCGGGCGGGCTACCCGATCGGCGACTACGGGTGGGGCAAGATGACCCTCGCCTCTCCCGGTGATGTCAACGGCGACACCTTCACCGATCTGATCGCCCGCGACACCACCAATGGGGCGGTCTGGCTCTACCGGGGCAAGAGCATGGGCGACGCGGACGGCGACGGTACCCCGGACGGCGGCACCGACCCCTCGTCCATCGGCAACTCCGCCAACCGCGCCGCGTACGCCACCGGCTGGACCCCGGCCGCCCGGCCGCTGGTCACGGCGAGCGGCGATTCCAACGGGGACGGTGTCTCCGACCTGTGGACCACCACGGCGAACGCCACGGCGGGCCTGGAGTTCATCCCCAGCCGCAAGACCGTCGACCCGGCGGGGGCGCCGGTCGTGGTCGCCGGGACGCCGACCGTGGTCGGTACGGGCGGCTGGCAGGCGATCAAGGTGATTTCCTGACGGGTCGCCGCTGAGGCGGCGGGGCTTCGGCGGCTCGGAAGCCCCGGCGGCCTCGGTGGCCCTGGCTGACCGGCCCTGGGCGGCCGGTGGCCGGACGCCTCGAAGGGTGCGGGCCCTCGGATGAGGGCCCGCACCCGGGCCTTCCCTCCCGGGGGGCGTGCGCCGGGCTGTCGCCTGCCGGCGGAGGACCCGGCCGGGGGGAGGGAGGCACGGGCAGAGCCCGGGGGCTCGGCGGAGGCACGGGCACAGCCCGGGAGCCCGGCGAAGGCACGGGTATCGGTCTCATCGGGCGCAACCAGCACACCTGCCTCATCCGACACACCCAGCGCATCCGGCGCGGGGAGCACATGGGGCGCATGGGCGCATCCGGCGCAGATGAACGGCGCCGTGGAGTGATCGTCTCCGGGTGGCCGATGAGTCGGCACCGGCCGCCGGGTCTTCTCTGGTATGAGCGATGACATGTCTGACACGCCTGACACACCTGATGTCCAGCCCGTGATCGTGGAGCGCGGGGAGCAGGTGTACGCCTTCATCCGCGGCTCGGTCCGCATGGATGCCTTCGGAGTGATCGCCGACCGCCTCGGCGAGCTGATCGGCTGGCTGACGGCGCACGGTGTCGCCTTCGCCGGCGCGCCCTTCTTCCGCTTCAACACCATCGACATGGCGGGCGAGTCGGAGGTGGAGGCGGGTATCCCGGTCACCTCCATGCCCGAGCCCGAGGGGGACATCCGGGTCGGCGCCCTGCCGGCCGGGCGCTATGCCACGGTCGGCTTCACCGGCCATCCGGACCAGCTCTTCGGTGTGGCCACCGCGCTGCGGTCCTGGGCCGCCCGCCGGGGGCTGGAGTGGGACATGACCGAGGTGGACGGGGTGGAGCGGTGGGGGTGCCGCCTTGAGTCGTATCTGACCGATCCGCGGGTGGAGCCCGATCCGGCCAAATGGGAGATCGAGCTGACCTTCCGGCTGGCCGACTGACCGGCTGACCGGCTGACCGTTCGGAGCGCATCCACGGGCCGCGCGATCCACACGATCCACGAAAATGACCCCTGATCGGCGTCTCCGCTGATCAGGGGCCATCTCTATCGCGTGGCGGCGCCAGGATTCGAACCTGGGTAGGCTAAGCCGACGGATTTACAGTCCGCTCCCATTGGCCACTCGGGCACACCGCCATGGGATGTTGCCGCCTCGGAGGGGGCCGCTCTGTGGCGGTGCTCCTTGGCAACGACGTAAACGATACCCGATGCCCAGGGGTGCTCCGCCACCGGATTGATCAGCGGCCGGGGCCTTGCGGGGTGGCTAGGCTTGGCCGAGCGGTTCGGGGACTCCGGCCGCCCTCCACGCACCCCGATACAAGGAGCCACAGGACATGGCCGACTCCAGTTTCGACATCGTCTCGAAGGTCGAGCGGCAGGAGGTCGACAACGCGCTCAACCAGGCCGCGAAGGAGATCTCCCAGCGCTACGACTTCAAGAACGTCGGGGCTTCGATCGCCTGGTCCGGCGAGAAGATCCTGCTGCAGGCGAACTCGGAGGAGCGCGTCAACGCGATCCTCGACGTCTTCCAGTCCAAGCTGATCAAGCGCGGGATCTCACTGAAGGCGCTGGACGCCGGGGAGCCGCAGCTCTCCGGCAAGGAGTACAAGATCTTCGCCTCGATCGTGGAGGGAATCTCCCAGGAGAACGCGAAGAAGGTGGCGAAGATCATTCGCGATGAGGGCCCGAAGGGCGTCAAGGCGCAGGTGCAGGGCGAGGAGCTGAGGGTCAGCTCCAAGAGCCGTGACGACCTCCAGGCCGTGCAGGCGCTGCTGAAGTCCCAGGACTTCGACTTCGCGCTGCAGTACGTGAACTACCGCTGACCCCCGCGGGGCCGGGCGGGTGCCGTGGGACGGCTGCCCGCCGGTGCGGCTCGCGGGGACGGACGCCCGGGGGCGGGGTGCGGGGAGGTTTCCGCGCCCCGCCCCCGGGCGTCCGCGTGCGGTGCCGTGGGCCGGGGCTGCGGCTGCGGCTGCGCGATGTCCGATTCCCGCCAGCTTCCGCCGCCGGCACGTCGCAGACTGGTGGGCGAGAGGCAGGACGGCACGAGGAGAGGAACGAGCCATGGCCACCACCACGGTCCCCACGACGACGACCGGTACGGCGACGGCCCGTACGCCGGTCCACGCGCCGGTCCGCACCACGGTCCGCACGACCGTGGACAGCCCGCTGGGCGAGATGCTGCTGGTCGGCGAGGCGTCCCCGACCGCACCGGGCGGCACCGCGCTCGTCTCGCTCTCGCTGCCCGGCCAGAAGGGCGCCGCCACCGTCCGGGAGGAGTGGCGGCGGGACCCGGCCGCCTTCGCGGAGATCGCCGCACAGCTGGAGTCGTACTTCGCGGGCGGGCTGACCCGGTTCGATATCGAGTTCGCGGAGAGCGGCACGGAGTTCCAGCGCGGGGTCTGGCGGGCGCTGGAGGAGATCCCCTACGGGTCGACGGCCACCTACGCGGAGATCGCCCAGCGGGTGGGCACCTCCCGGGTGGGGGTACGCGCGGTGGGGACCGCGATCGGGCGGAATCCGCTGCTGGTGGTGCGGCCGTGCCACCGGGTGATCGGTTCGGACGGCGCGCTGCGCGGCTACGCGGCCGGGCTGGAGCGCAAGGAGCACCTCCTGGGACTCGAGGGCTGGACGGCGGGGTGACGGGCGGCGGAGCGCCCCGCTCCGGGGCCGGCGCGCCGGGGGGTCCGGAGGCGCTCTTCCCCGAGGTGTTCGTCCCGGACGCCGGGCCGGCCAGGCCGGTCGAGATCGCCCCCGGGGCGGTGCGTGTGCCGGGGTGGCTGACGGCCGAGCGGCAGCGGGAACTGGTGACGGCCTGCCGCGCCTGGGCGCGGGGGCCGGTGCCGCTGCGGCACACGGCGCTGCCGAACGGTGGCGTCATGTCGGTGCGGACGGTGTGTCTGGGCTGGCACTGGCAGCCGTACCGCTACAGCCGGACGGCCGACGATGTGAACGGGGCCCGGGTCGCCGATTTCCCGGGATGGCTGACGGAACTGGGCCGGGCGGCGCTGGTGGCGGCGTACGGGGAGAGCGGGGAGGCCGGAGGCACGGGTCCGGCGGCCCGCTCGTACACCCCCGACACCGCGCTGATCAATTTCTATGACGGTGCGGCGAGGATGGGGATGCACCAGGACAAGGAGGAGCGGTCCAGTGCCCCGGTGGTGTCGCTGAGCATCGGCGACAGCTGTCTCTTCCGGCTCGGCAACACCCGCACCCGGGGGCGCCCCTACACCGATGTGAGGCTGGTGTCGGGCGATCTCTTCGTCTTCGGCGGCCCCGCGCGCCTCGCGTACCACGGGGTGCCGAAGGTGTTTCCCGGGACGGCGGGTCCGGAGACGGGGATGCGTGGAGGGCGGTTGAACATCACCCTGAGGGAGACCGGACTGACCGGCTGACGGGCTGGAACGGAGGGGCGGAGGACCGGCCCGCGGGGGACGGGGGTGCGGCCGGGGCGGTCGCGTGTCGCCCCGGGGGTGCGGGCCGCCGGGGCTCAGCGGGAGCGGGAGTGCCCGAAGAGCAGCCGGAAGCCGATCAGCAGCACCAGTGATCCGCCGATCGCGGCGGCCCAGGTGGTCCCGTCGTAGAACTCCTTGGTGAAGGGCCGGTCGAAGAAGCGTGCCGAGATCCAGCCGCCCAGGGAGGCGCCGACGACGCCTATGAGGGTGGTGACGATCAGTCCGCCCGGGTCCCGGCCCGGGAGCAGAAGCTTGGCGATGGCCCCGGCGAGCAGACCGAGGATGATCCAGCTGATGATGCTCACGCCCTGAACCTGCCTTTCTGACGGTGTTGTACCCCTGCGGTACCGAGGACGCCGGATGTCACCGCCGTGGTTGCGGAAGGGCCTGCACGGAGCGGGCCGCCGACCCGCGCGGCTGCCTCCGCGATGTCTCTGACTGACGTATGTCCCGTCGGAGCGGGGACATGTCTCCAGGGTGACCGACGCCACTGACAGCCGGCCCGGGAGCGGCCGGGTCAGGGGCGGCGGCCGGTGTCAGGGGGTGGGGTCAGCGGGTGGCGAACGGCTGGTCCGAGGGGACGATCTCCTTGCCCAGGGGCAGCAGGGAGACCGGGATGAGCTTGAAGTTCGCCACGCCCAGGGGGATACCGATGATCGTCAGACAGAGGACGACACCGGTGACGATGTGCCCGAGCGCGAGCCACCAGCCGGCGAGCACCAGCCAGAGCACATTGCCGACGCACGAGGGCGCGCCCGCGTCCCGGCGGTCGACCACGGTGTAGCCGAAGGGCCAGAGGGCGTAGACGCCGATGCGGAAGGCGGCCAGGCCGAACGGAATCCCGATGATCGTGACGCAGAGCAGCACGCCCGCGAGCATGTAGCCCAGGAACATCCAGAAACCGCACAGAACCAGCCATATGACATTCAGGATCGTCTTCATGGGCGAGGACCTGCCATCTGTTCGAGTCGAGCGATGCGTTCGGCCATGGGCGGGTGGGTGGAGAACATCTTCGAGAGGGCCTTGCCCGGTCGGAAGGGGTTGACGATCATCATGTGGCTCGCCGTCTCCAGCCGGGGCTCGGCGGGCAGCGGCAGCTGTCTCGTACCGGCTTCGAGCTTGCGCAGGGCGCTCGCGAGGGCGAGCGGGTCACCGGTGAGCTGGGCGCCCGATGCGTCCGCCTCGTACTCCCTGGAGCGGCTGACGGCGAGCTGGATGATGGAGGCGGCCACCGGGCCGAGGATCAGGATGAGGATCATGCCGGCGAAGCCGGGGCCGTCGTCGTCGGAGCGGCCGATGGGGATCAGCCAGGCGAAATTCACCAGGAACATCACCACGGAGGCGAGCGCGCCGGCGACCGAGGAGATCAGGATGTCCCGGTTGTACACATGGCTCAGCTCATGGCCGAGGACGCCGCGCAGCTCGCGCTCGTCGAGCAGCCGGAGGATGCCCTCGGTGCAGCAGACCGCGGCGTTGCGCGGGTTGCGGCCGGTGGCGAAGGCATTGGGGGCCTGGGTCGGTGAGATGTACAGCCGGGGCATGGGCTGGCGGACCGAGGTGGAGAGCTCGCGGACGATGCGGTACAGCTCGGGGGCCTCGAACTCGCTCACCGGGCGGGCGCGCATGGCCCGCAGCGCCAGCTTGTCGCTGTTCCAGTACGCGTAGGCGTTGGTGCCGAGCGCGATGACGAGCGCGACGAGGAGCCCCGTACGGCCGAAGAAACTGCCGATGACGAGGATGAGAGCGGACAGTCCGCCGAGGAGTACGGCGGTCTTCAGCCCGTTGTGCCGGCGGTGCACGGTACGCCCTCCAGGTGGTGCGGCAGGGGAACCCTTTTGCGTGGATCTCCACTCTCCAGTGGACCCTTCTGTACTGGTCAACGCCAGGCGAAGGACGCCAGTTCCCTTGTGCTCCGTGACCGGGGCCGGTCCGTTCGGGTGAAGGGTCAGAAAAGGCTGGTCGCCGCGAAGCGGAGGATCAGCTGCGGATAGCCGGAGAGGACGACTCCGGCGACGGCGGTCAGGGCGATGGCCACGGTGACGGCGGTGGGCGCCCGGTGCGGGCGGCCGGTGACCGCCGGGTCCGTTCCCGCGGCCTCGGCGGCGGGGGCCTCGGCGGGGGCGCGGAAGAGGACGGCCGTCCACTTCAGGTAGTAGTACAGCGCGATCACCACGTTGACGGCCATGACCACCGCCAGCCAGCCCAGGCCCGCGTCGACGGCCGAGGAGAAGACGATCACCTTGGCGAAGAGGCCGATGATGCCCGGCGGCAGCCCGGCCAGGCAGAGCAGGAAGAAACCGAGGGTGAGGGCGGCGAGCGGGCGGGTGGCGTAGAGGCCGCGGTAGTCGGCGATCCGGTTCAGCGGCTTCGTACGGGCCACGAGGGCGACCACCGCGAAGGCGCCGAGGTTCACCACGGCGTACATCAGGGCGTAGGAGACGGTCGCGCCGATCTGGTCGTCGCTGGAGTACGCGGCGGCGGCGATCGGCACCAGGATGTAGCCGGCCTGCGCCACGGACGACCAGGCGAGGAGGCGTACGGCGCTCCAGTCGCGGGTGGCGGACTGGCGCAGGGCCGCCACATTGCCCGCTGTCATGGTCACGGCGGCCAGCACGGCGAGGGCGGGACCCCACACATCGGCGTAGCGGGGGAAGGCGATGACGGTGACCAGGATCAGCCCGGAGAAGCCGACGGCCTTGCCGACCACGGAGAGGAAGGCCGCGATGGGCAGCGGGGCGCCCACATAGGTCTCGGGGACCCAGAAGTGGAAGGGGACGGCCGCCGTCTTGAAGGCGAAGCCGATGAGGGTCAGCGCCACGCCCGTCTTGGCGAGGGTGTCCAGCTGTCCGGGGACATCGCCCAGCTCGGCGGCGATCCGGGTGAGGTGGAGGGTGCCCGTGGTGGCGTACACGAAGCTGACGCCGAGCAGCGTCACGGCGGTCGCGGTGACCGAGGAGAGGAAGAACTTGAGCGCCGACTCGCTGGAGAGCCGGTCGCCGCGCCGCATGCCGACCAGCGCGAAGGCGGGCAGGGAGGCGACTTCGAGGGCGACGACCAGGGTGGCGAGGTCCCGCGCGGCGGGCAGCAGGGCGGCACCGGCGGCGGAGGAGAGCAGCAGGAACCAGTACTCGCCCAGCGGCAGCTCGTCGCGGCTGTGGTGCAGCGAGAGCAGCGCGGTGAGCAGGGCGCCGCCGAGCACCAGGAGCTGGATGGCCAGCGTGAAGTGGTCGGCGGTGTAGCTGCAGGTGGCGGTGTCGGTGGTGAGACAGAACGTCTCGCGCTCGCCGCCGCGCAGCGGTACCAGGCTGAGGATCGCGGCGGTCAGTCCGGCGACCGCGCCGAGGCCGAGGAGGCGCTTGTGCCGCTCCGGTACGAACAGGTCGGCGACCAGGCAGAGCAGGGCGACCGCGGCGGTGATGACGGGCGGCGCGATCGTGAGCCAGTCGACGGACTGGACCAGGCTGGTGACGCCCGACGCGCTGCCGAGGCCGGCGGTGTCGGCGGAACCGGGTGCGGCGCCCGCGATGGCGCCGTCGATGGTCGTGATCACGACTTGCCTCCTGCGAGCAGCTTCTGCACGGCCGGGTCGGTGAGGCCGAGGAGGACCGCGGGCCACAGTCCGGCGAGGACGGTGAGGGCGACGAGCGGCGACCAGGCGGCGATCTCGTACGTCTGGACGTCGGCGACCGGCTTCTCCTCCTGCTCCCTGGTCCGTGCCGCGCCCATGCAGACGCGGCGGACCACGATCAGGAGGTACGCGGCGGTGAGCAGGGTGCCGAAGCCGCCGATCACCATGAAGGTGAGGAAGGCGGGGCGGCTGAGGCCGGGCGCCGGGTCGAAGGCGCCGAACAGCGCGAGCATCTCGCCCCAGAACCCGGCGAGGCCCGGCAGTCCGAGCGAGGCGACGGCGGCGAAGGCGAGCAGCCCGCCGAGCCGGGGCGCGCGGCCGTAGAGGGCGGCGCCGGTGGCTCCCGCGAGGGTGTCGAGATCGGCGGTGCCGTAGCGGTCCTTGAGGGCTCCGACCAGGAAGAACAGCAGGCCGGTGATGAGGCCGTGGGCGATGTTGGCGAAGAGCGCGCCGTTCACGCCGGTGGGCGTCATGGTGGCGATGCCGAGGAGCACGAAGCCCATGTGGCCGACGGAGGAGTACGCGATCAGACGCTTGAGGTCGCCGCCCGCGCCCTGCCTGGCGAGGGCGAGGCAGGCGAGGGAGCCGTAGATGATGCCGACGACGGCGAAGGCGGCGAGATAGGGGGCGAAGGTCCGCATGCCGTCGGGCGCGATGGGCAGGACGATCCGGACGAAGCCGTAGGTGCCCATCTTGAGCAGCACACCGGCCAGCAGGACGGAGCCGACGGTCGGCGCGGCGGTGTGGGCATCCGGGAGCCAGCTGTGCAGCGGCCACATCGGGGTCTTCACCGCGAGGCCGATCCCGATCGCCAGAACGGCGATGACCTGCGTGGACGCGGTCAGCCCGCGGCCGTTGTCAGTGGCGAGTGCCACCATGTCGAATGTGCCTGACTGAAGCCCGATCAGCAGCAGGCCCAGGAGCATGACGACCGAGCCGAGCAGGGTGTAGAGGATGAACTTCCAGGCTGCGGGCGCGCGGGCCGCGCCGCCCCAGCGCGCGATGAGGAAGTACATCGGGATGAGCACCATCTCGAACGCCAGGAAGAAGAGCAGCAGGTCGAGGACGGCGAAGGTCGCGAGCGTCCCCGACTCCAGCACCAGCAGCAGGGCGACGAAGGCCTTCGGGGAGGGGCCCGCGGGCAGCTTGAAGTAGCTGTAGAGCGCGCAGAGGAAGGTCAGCAGCGCGGTCAGGACCAGAAGGGGGAGGGAAATGCCGTCGACACCGAGGTGGATGCGCACATCGAGTGCCGGAATCCAGCTGATGTCCGTCGTGGCCTGCATCCTCGACGGGTTGTCGTGGTCGAAGCCGATCAGCAGCACGATCGCCGCGGCCAGGACGGCGCCGGTGATGGTCACGCCATGGCGCAGAACCGCCTGCTCAGGGCTGCTGCCCCGCAGTCCGGGCGGGGCGGGCAGCAGGGCGGCCACGGCCCCCAGGAGCGGCCCGGCGACGATGAACGCGAGAAGGAACTGCATCACGGACTCGCTGATATCGATCACGGTTCACGATCCCGCGTTGGCGTTGGACAGGACGACGGCGGCGACCGCCAGGACGACGGTGCCCGCGAGCAGCGCGCTGAGATAGGTCTGCACATTGCCCGTCTGGGCGCGCCGGACGAGGATGCCGAGCCAGTTGCCGCCGGTGCCCGCGCCGCGCACATAGGTGTCGACGACCTCGCGGTCGAGGAAGCGGACCAGTTCGGCGGCGGCCAGGACGGGGCGGACGAAGAGCTGGTGGTAGACGGCGTCGAGGTGGAAACCGGACGCGGCGTGGCGGTGCAGCGGGCCCAGGAGCAGGCGTCCGGGGTCGGCGGGGTCGGGGGCGGTGGTGATGCTGCCGTAGGCGGCGGTGTGGGTGGTGACCGCTTCGGCCTCGACGGCGGCGGGGCCGGCGTCCGGGTGGGCGACGACGGCGCCCTCGGGAATCCGGTCCGGGAGGGTGCCGTCGCGGTGGCGCAGGGTCCGCCAGGCGCCGTAGGTGACGAGGGCGCCGATCAGGGCCGCGCCGGTGCCGAGGACCGCGGTGACGACCGTGGGAGCGAGGCGGTTGCCGTCGAACCAGCCCTCGACATAGCCGAAGGTGGCGCCGAAACCGAGGGAGGGCACGGCGAGCAGCCACAGCACGGAGGTCATGGCGCGCGGCTCGCGCCCGTGGTCGGGGGCTTCCTCACCCCGGCCGCGGAAGGCGAGCAGCCACAGCCGGGCCGCGTAGGCGGCGGTGAGCAGCGCGGCCAGCAGGCCGGCGGTCAGCACGGTCCAGCCGGCGGCGGCGGGGGCGGGGCCGAGGTCGCCGAGCGCGGTGTGCTCGGCGGCGACCAGCACGGCTTCCTTGGAGAAGAAGCCGGCGAAGGGGGGAATGGCGGCGAGCGCGAGCAGGGCGATGGTCATCGTCCAGTACGCGTCGGGGATGCGCTGGGCCAGGCCGGTCATGCGGGACATGGCGGCGAGGGAGTTGGTGCCGGCGGCGTGGATGACCACACCGGCGGCGAGGAAGAGCAGCGCCTTGAAGGCGCCGTGGGACAGGAGGTGGAAGACGGCGGCACCGCGGTCCGCGACGGCGAGGGCGGCGGCCATGTAGCCGAGCTGGCCGATGGTCGAGTAGGCGAGGACGCGCTTGATGTCGTCCTGGGCGAGGGCGGCGATCCCCGAGCCGACCATGGTGATCGCGGCCATCACGGCGAGGACGGTCAGCGCCGCGGCGGAGGCGGCGAAGACGGGGAGGAGCCGGGCCACGAAGTAGATGCCGGCCGCGACCATGGTCGCGGCGTGGATCAGGGCGGAGACCGGGGTGGGGCCCGCCATCGCGTCGGGCAGCCAGGTGTGCAGCGGGAACTGCGCCGACTTGCCCGCCACGCCCGCCAGCAGGAGCAGCGCCACCAGGGTGGGGTGGTCGATCCCGCCCGTCTCCACCGCGTCGAGGATTCCGGTGATCCGGAACGTCCCGGCGTCGGTGGCGAGTGCGAAGAGACCGATCAGGAAGGGGACATCGCCGAGCTTGGTGACCAGGAACGCCTTCAGGGAGGCGGCGCGCGCCTCGGGCGTCTCCCAGTAGTGGCCGACGAGGAAGTACGAGCAGATGCCCATGATCTCCCAGCCGACCAGGAGCACCATCAGATCGCCGGAGTAGACGACGAGCAGCATCGCGGCGGTGAAGAGGGAGACCAGGGCGGCGTAGGAGGGGTAGCGGGGGTCGTCGCGCAGATAGGCCGTGGAGTAGATCTGCACACAGGTGGCGACGACCCCGACGAGGACGGCGACGAGGACGGCGAAGCCGTCGAGGCGCAGGGCGAGGTCGATGGGGACCGAGCCCGTCGGGGTGAGCCGGGTGGCCGCGTCGATGGCCGCTCCGCCGCCCTGGCGGACGGCGACGACGACCGCGAGGACCGCGGAGGCGAGGACCGGGAGGATCGCCAGGGGCCGGACGAACCCGGGGGCCTTCCGGCCGAGGAGGAGTCCGGCCGCCGCGCCCAGGAACGGAAGGAGGGGGACGAGGACGGCGAGGGTGGTGGTGGTCACGCGGTGGCCTCTGCCTTCTGCGTCCGCTGCGCCGGAGCGGTCCCGTCAGGGTCGTCGGAGCTGTCGTCGGGGCCCTCGGCGGTGTCGCGGAGCCGGTCGACGTCCGAGCTGCCGCGGTTGCGGTAGACCATCAGGACGATCGACAGACCGATGCCGATCTCCGCGGCGGCGATGGCGATGGTGAAGAGGGTGAGCGCCTGACCGGAGTGGAGGGCGTCGCGCAGCCAGACGTCGAAGGCGACGAGGTTGAGGTTGACGGCGTTGAGCATCAGCTCGACGGACATCAGGACCAGGATCGCGTTGCGCCGGGCGAGGACGCCGTAGACGCCCGTACAGAAGAGAAGGACGCTGAGGACGGCGGGATAGGCGAGGTGCATCAGCTCTTCCCCTCGGGGTCCGTCTCGGAGCCCTTGGCGGTTTCGGCGTGCTTGCGGGAGAGCACGATGGCGCCGACGAGGGCGGCGAGCAGCAGCACGGAGAGGGCCTCGAAGGGCAGCACCCAGTGCCGGAAGAGGATGGAGCCGGTGACCTCGGTGGAGCCCTGGACCGGCCCGTCGAGATCGATCCAGGTGGTGCGGAAGGCGTCCACCACCACCCAGACCAGGGCGGCGGCGGCCGAGCCCGCCACGGCGAGGGCGACCCAGCGGTTGCCGGAGTCGGCGTCCGGGGAGCGGCCTATGGGCGCCTTGGTGAGCATCAGCCCGAAGAGCAGGAGGACGACCACGGAACCGAGATAGATCAGGACCTGCACCCAGGCGATGAACTCCGCCGTGAGCAGCAGGTACTCGACGGCGAGGCCGCCGAGCGCCACCACCAGCCAGAGGGCGGCGTGCACCAGTTGCTTGGTGGTGACGGTCATGACGGCGGCGCCGAGGGTGGCGATGCCGACGAGGAGGAAGGCGATCTCGACACCGGTCGGCGAGAGGAAGCCCGGAGTCCCGGCAGCGAGGATCATGCGGTGCCTCCGGTACCGGGGGGCGGGGTGGCCGGGCCCGAGCCGGGCTCCTGGGCGGGAGGCGCCTGGGCGGCGGGCTCCTCGGCCGGGGGCGCCTGGGCGGCGGGCTCCTCGGCCGGGGGTGCCTGGGCGGCGGCGAGCTTCTCGGCGGTCTTGCGGGCCGCCGCGATCTCCTTCGGCTCCTCGGCACCCGGGTCGAGTGCGGGCGGTGCGGGCACCGTCCACATCCACTCGCGGAGCTTGTCCCGCTCATGGGTGAGTTCGCGGATGTCGGTCTCGGCGTACTCGAACTCCGGGGACCAGAACAGCGCGTCGAAAGGACAGACCTCGATGCAGATACCGCAGTACATGCAGAGCGAGAAGTCGATGGCGAACCGGTCGAGGACATTGCGGCTGCGCTCGCGGCCCCCGGGAGTCACCGCCGGGACCGTCTCCTTGTGGGAGTCGATGTAGATGCACCAGTCGGGGCACTCACGGGCACAGAGCATGCAGACCGTGCAGTTCTCCTCGAACAGTCCGATCACACCACGCGTACGGGGCGGCAGCTCCGGCTGGACGTCCGGGTACTGCGCGGTGACGGTCTTCTTCGTCATCGTGCGGAGGGTGACGGCCAGGCCCTTGGCGAGGCCGGAGCCGGGGATGGGAGGCATGGTTTCTAGATCACCACCTTCACGACGCCGGTGAGGGCGATCTGGGCGAGAGCGAGGGGGACGAGGGTGGTCCAGGCGAGCTTCTGCAACTGGTCCTCACGCATGCGCGGATAGCTCACCCGCAGCCAGATGACGATGAAGGCGAGCACGGCCGTCTTCAGGAGGGTCCAGACCCAGCCGAGGCCGTCGGCGCCCATCGGGCCGTGCCAGCCGCCCAGGAAGAGGACGGTGGTCAGGCCGCAGATGATCACGATGCCCGCGTACTCGGCGAGCAGGAAGAGGGCGAACCGCAGACCGGTGTACTCGGTGTAGGCGCCGAAGATGATCTCGGAGTCGGCGACCGGCATGTCGAAGGGAGGGCGCTGGAGTTCGGCGAGGCCCGCGACGAAGAAGACGAGGGCGCCCACGATCTGCCAGGGCAGCCACCACCACTCCCAGGCGTTCAGGATGCCGGGGAGGGAGACCGTGCCCGCCGCCATGGCGACGGAGGCGGCGGCCAGCAGCATCGGCAGCTCGTACGCCAGCAGCTGGGCGGCGGTCCGCAGGCCGCCGAGGAGGGAGAACTTGTTCGCGGACGCCCAGCCCGCCATGAGCGAACCGAGCACACCGACGCCCATGACGGCGAGGACGAAGAAGATGCCCGCGTCGATGACCTGGCCGACCGCGCCCTCGGTCGGGCCGATCGGGATGGCGAGGAGCACCAGGAGATAGGGGAGGAGGGCGACGGCGGGGGCGAGCTGGAAGATGCGGCGGTCGGCGTTGGCCGGGACCACGTCCTCCTTCTGCGCGAACTTCACACCGTCGGCGACCAGCTGGGCCCAGCCGTGGAAACCACCCGCGTACATGGGGCCGAGGCGGCCCTGCATATGGGCCATGATCTTGTGCTCGGCCTGCCCGACGACGAGGGGGAGGACGAGGAAGACCGCGAAGACGATGAGGAGCCGGAGGGCGACGTCGAGAGCGTCGTTCACGCGGGGTCGCCTCCCGGGGAGGGGGTGGGGTGGGGGTTGGCGGTGGGGGGCTCGGGCTTCCGGTCCGGCTCGGGTGCCGGGGGCTCGGGGCCGTCCTCAATCGCCGGACGGGCTGAGTTTTCGGGGGCCTGGTCCGGCTCGGGCGCCGGGCGGGACGGGCTTTCGGGGGCCCGGTCCGGCTCGGGCGCCGGGCGGGACGGGCTTTCGGGGGCCCGGTCCGGCTCGGGCGCCGAGGGCGCAGGGGTGTCCTCCATCGCCGGACGGGCTGGAGTGGTGCTGCTCTCCCTGTCCGGGGTGGAGGGCGGGGAGGTGGGGACGGCCTTGCCCGGGGCAGAGGCCGGGCCGGGCGGGGTGGTGGTGCTCTTCTCGTCCGGAGCGGGGGTGGTCGGGTGGGGGTGGTGCCAGGGGGCGTCCGGGGTCGGGGCCGGGGGGCGGCTCGCGGGGCCCTCCGACGCCGTGCGGGCGCGGCGCGGCGGGCGCTCCGGGCTGGCCGCTCCCGCCGCTCCCGGGGTGGCCGGCTGGGAGGCCGAGCCGTCGGAGGCCGTGCGGGCGCGGCGGGCCGGGCGCTCGCCGGCTGCCGCTCCCGCCGCTCGCGGGGTGCGGGCCGGACGGGCCGGGGCCGGAGGGAGCTGGCCCTTGAGCGGGCCCCACTCGTTGGGGTCGGGGACGCCGGGCGGGAGCATCTGGCGCCGCTTGGGCCCGCCGTGCTCGGACTCACCCGGCTCCTTCGCGCCGGGCCACGCCTTCGCCACCCGCGCCGCGAGGACGAAGTCCTTGCGCAGCGGGTGCCCCTCGAAGTTCTCCGGGAGCAGCAGCGGCACCAGGTGCGGATGGCCGGTGAAGCCGACGCCGAACATCTCGTGCGTCTCCCGCTCGTGCCAGCCCGCGCCCGCGTAGACCCCCACGGCCGTGGGGAGTACGGGAGCCTCGTGCGGCACGGTCGTGCGCAGCAGCAGCCGGCGGACCCGGCCGCCCCCCAGGGAGGCGACATGGGCGCAGACCCGGAAGCCGGTGCCGGGTTCGTCGACCGCGCTCAGCCAGTCGAAGTAGGTGCAGGCCAGCTCGTCGCGCGCGGTCTCCAGCGCGGAGATCCACCGGTCGGCCGGCACATCGACCGTGAGGAGGTCGTAGGCCAGTTCGGCGGTCGTGTCCGGGCCGAAGATCTCGGTGACTGTGTCGGGAAGACGGTCGTACGCGCTCACTTCTCGCCCCCGGGAGCCGTGGGCTCGGGTGCGGCCACCAGGCCGCTGCGCAGCTCGGACACCGACGCGCGGCCCGCCCCGTACCGCTCACCGAGCGACTCGCGGGCGATCTTCTCCTGGAGCTTCAGGATTCCCTGGAGGAGTGCCTCGGGGCGCGGCGGGCAGCCGGGTACGTAGACGTCGACGGGGATGATCTGGTCGACGCCCTTGGTGACGGAGTAGGAGTCCCAGTAGGGGCCGCCGCAGTTGGAGCAGGCGCCGAAGGAGATGACGTACTTCGGCTCCGGCATCTGCTCGTAGAGACGTTTCACCGCCGGTGCCATCTTGTCCGTCACCGTGCCCGAGACGATCATCAGGTCGGCCTGGCGCGGGCCCGGCGCGAAGGGGATGACACCGAGCCGGATGAAGTCGTGGCGGGCCATGGAGGCGGCGATGAACTCGATGGCGCAGCAGGCGAGCCCGAAGTTGAAGACCCACAGGCTGTAGCGGCGCCCCCAGTTGAGGACCACCTTCATCGGTTCGGGGGCCAGCCGGGAGAGGATGCCCACCTTGGGCTCGGGCAGCAGCACCGGAGCGGGGGCGGCGGGGCCCTGGGGCGGGGTCGGGGTCACGTCCATGTGAGGACGCCCTTCTTCCATGCGTAGAGCAGTCCCACGGCCAGGAAGCCGAGGAAGATGAACATCTCCACCAGGGTCGTCCCGCCGTATCCGGGCGCGGCGAAGACCGTGGCCCACGGGAAGAGGAAGATCGAGTCGACCGCGAAGATCACATACAGAAACGCATAGACGTAGTAGCGGACCTGGGTGTGCGCCCAGCCCTCGCCGACCGGGTCCACTCCGCACTCGTAGGTGAGCAGTTTCTCCGGCGTGGGGACCACGGGCCGCAGCAGCCGCCCCGCCCCGAAAGCCACCGCCACGAACAGGACGCCGATCAGCGCCAGCAGCCCGACGACGGAGTAACTGGCGTAGTAGTCGTCCGCCGCGAGCACGGCCACGGTCGGTTCCGGCACGTCCGCCCCTCGCTCCCTGACCTCGATTTCGCAGATCAAGCCCTACCGCGAGCCGCGATCCTGCGGACGCGGTCGGCGATCTGCCCGGTGATCTGTGTTCTGTACCCACGGGAGTCTAGGCCCTGCTAAAGCGGCGGTAAGCAGTCGCGTCACGCATAGGGTGGGGATATCCCCACTTCCACCCGCCGAGGTACCCCATGGCTCGGGGCGTCACGGCCGTGCAGGCTGGCATCCATGACCGTGACCAAGACCGTCTCCGACACCCCCGCGCCCGGAGCGTCCGGCGGCGACCGGCCGCCGCCCGTCGGCTTCGCCCTGTCCGGGCCCACCTGGAAGGAGGTCGCCCACCTCCTGGCCAATCTGCCCGCCGCGTTGATCGGTTTTATTTACGCGGCGTTCACAATCGCCCTCGGGGCGGGGCTGTCGGTGACGGTGATCGGACTGCCGCTGCTCGTGGCCGGGCTGGCCGGCGCGCGGCTGCTCGGCCGGTCGGAACGGGCCCGCGCCCGCGCGCTGCTGGGCGTACGGATCGATGAGCCGAGCCCGCTCCGGAGCGCGCGGAGGCAGCGGTCCGGGATGCTCGCCCCGCTGTGGCAGGGGCTGAAGGACCCGGTGGGCTGGCGGTCGCTGCTCTACTGCTTCATCCGGCTGCCCTGGGGGGTGCTGACCTTCGCCACGGTGGCGGTGGGCTTCTTCGTGCTCTGGCCGGTGCTCCCCTTCATCGCGCGCGCCCTGGCCAACGCCGACCGGGCGATGGTGCGCGGGCTGCTCTCGCCGTCGGACGAGCTGGAGCGGCGCGTCGCCGAGCTGGAGTCGGACCGGGGTGTGGTGGTCGACACCGCCGCCGCCGATCTCCGCCGCATCGAGCGCGATCTCCACGACGGCGCCCAGGCCCGGCTGGTCGCCCTGGCCATGGGGCTGGGTCTGGCGAAGGAGAAGCTCCTGGAGGACCCGGAGGCGGCGGCCCTGATGGTCGACGAGGCCCACGGCGAGGTCAAACTCGCCCTTCAGGAGCTGCGGGACCTCGCCCGGGGCATCCACCCGGCCATCCTCACCGACCGGGGGCTGAGCGCCGCCCTCTCCTCCATCGGGGCGCGCTGCACGGCCCCGGTGAAGGTCACCGTGGAGCTCACGGAACGGCCGGCCCCGGCCATCGAGGGCATCGCGTACTTCACCGTCTCCGAGCTGCTCCAGAACATCAGCAAGCACGCGCGGGCCACGAGCGCGTCGGTGGAGGTGTGGCGCACCGCGGACCGGCTGCTGATCCAGGTCGGTGACAACGGGGTGGGCGGGGCACGGCTGGACGCGGGCACCGGGATGTCCGGGCTCGCGGAGCGGCTGGGGGCGGTGGACGGGCTGTTCGTCCTGGACTCCCCGGCGGGCGGGGGCACCAGGGTGACGGTGGAGGTGCCCTGGCGCGAGCGCGCCCCGGGCGAGCCCCGAGCCGGGACCGCGCGCCGAACCCTGGGCTGAGCCGCGAGCCGGGACTCCGAGCAGGGGCCCCGCGCCGAACCCGGGCTGAGCGCTCGGACCCCACGACGAGACCCCGCGACGAGACCCCGCGACGGGACTCCGCGACGGGCCCCCGCGACAGGCCCCCGCGACGGGACCGACCCCGCGCCGGCCCCGCTGACGGGAGCCCAGGGGCGGCCGGGACAGCGCCGGACGCCCTCCATGGTGGGGAAAACCCCCGCCCCGAGACGGGAACCGGCCGCATGGTGCCGCCCCCCGCCGGCGGCGCACTCTGGGTGTCATGACAGCCCGCCTCGCAGAACGGACGACCCCGATGGCCACGGATCACCACCCGGCGCGGCAGGACCGGAACGATGACCGCGTCCGCCTGATCCCTCCCGTTCTGCGAGCGCCGTTCGAGGCACGCACCTGGCGGGAGTTCGGCTATCTGGTGCTGAGCCTGCCGATCAGTGTGATCCTCTTCACTTTCGCGATGGTCACCGTCGCGCTGAGCGCGGGGCTGCTCGTCACCTTCCTGGGCATTCCGGTACTGGCCGCCGGTCTCGCGACCTGCCGGGGCTTCGGGGCCCTGGAGCGGAGCCGGGCGCGCGTGCTGCTGCGGCTCGACGTGGACAGCCCCGAGCCGGTCTCCCCCCGGGCGGGCGGGCTGATGCCATGGGTCGGCGCGGTCCTCAAGAGCGGTACGTCCTGGCGTCATCTGCTCTACGCGCTGCTGCACCTCCCCTGGGCCGTGGTCGCGTTCGTGATGACCGTCACCACCTGGGCCGTGGGCTGGACACTGCTGGCGTACCCCCTCTGGCAGTGGACCCTGCCCGCCTACACCGACCAGCCGGGCATCCAGCTCTTCGGTGACGGCAAGGGCAACGCGTTCTTCCTGGACACGCCCTTCGAGATCGCCGGCACCTCGGTACTGGGCCTCGGGACCGTGCTGGTCGCCGCCGGGCTGATCCGGGGCTCCGCCCATGTCGACCGGCTGATGATCAGCGGGCTCCTCGGCCCCTCCCGGCTCGCGAACCGCGTGGTGGAGCTGGAGTCGGACCGGGGCGTGGTGGTCGACACCGCCGCCGCCGACCTCCGCCGCATCGAGCGCGACCTCCACGACGGCGCCCAGGCCCGGCTCGTCGCCCTCGCCATGGATCTCGGGCTCGCGAAGGAGAAGCTCCTGGAGGACCCGGAGGCGGCGGCCACGATGGTCGACGAGGCCCACGGCGAGGTCAAACTCGCCCTCCGTGAGCTGCGGGACCTCGCCCGGGGCATCCACCCGGCCATCCTCACCGACCGGGGGCTGAGCGCCGCCCTCTCGGCGGTGGCGTCCCGTTGCACGGTTCCGGTGACCGTCGAGGTGGATCTCACGGACCGCCCGGCCCCGGCCATCGAGGGCATCGCGTACTTCACCGTCTCCGAGCTGCTCCAGAACATCAGCAAGCACGCGCGGGCCCGCCGGGCCTCGGTGGACGTCTGGCACTCCGACGGGCGGCTGATGGTCCAGGTCACCGATGACGGCCAGGGCGGCGCCGACCTCACCGCGGGCAGCGGTCTGGCGGGGCTGGCGGAGCGGCTGGGCGCCGTCGACGGAATCCTCGCCGTCGACTCGCCGGCGGGCGGCCCGACCACGGTCACGGCGGAGCTGCCCTGGCGCGGCTGACCCGGGCCCGCGGCCCGCGCGGCCCGTGGCCGGGTCGGCCGAGCGATCGGCCGACCCGGCCACGGGCCGACCCGTGCGAGCCCCACAACACCTCGCTCCCGGCGCTGTCGCCTCCCGCGCTTCCGCACTCCGGTCCCGATACTGGGATGCTGGTGTGTACAGGCGGGAATGGGATCTACAGGGGGGCGTCAGTCAGTGGAGGACCGAGTGCGGGTGGTCATCGCCGAGGATTCAGTGCTGCTTCGAGAGGGCCTGACCCGGTTGCTCACCGACCGCGGGCACGATGTGGTGGCCGGCGTCGGCGACGGAGAAGCGCTGATCAAGACAATCGCCGAGCTGGCGGCTCAGGACGCGCTGCCCGATGTGGTGGTGGCCGATGTACGGATGCCTCCGACCCACACGGACGAGGGTGTACGGGCTGCGGTGCGGCTGCGCAAGGACCACCCCCGCATCGGGGTGCTGGTGCTGTCGCAGTACGTGGAGGAGCAGTACGCCACGGAGCTGCTGGCGGGCAGCAGCCGGGGCGTCGGCTACCTCCTGAAGGACCGGGTGGCGGATGTGCGGGAGTTCGTGGACGCCGTCGTACGGGTCGCCCGGGGCGGTACGGCGCTGGACCCCGAGGTGGTCGCCCAGTTGCTGGGCCGCAGCCGCAAGCAGGACGTTCTGGCCAGACTCACCCCCCGCGAGGGGGAGGTCCTCGGTCTGATGGCCGAGGGGCGGACCAACTCGGCGATCGCCCGGCAGCTCGTTGTGAGCGACGGTGCCGTCGAGAAGCATGTGAGCAACATCTTCCTCAAGCTGGGCCTCTCACCCAGCGACGGGGACCACCGGCGAGTGCTTGCCGTGTTGACCTACCTCAACTCGTAATTGACCAACTCTGATCATTACTGATCCGACCGATGGTCCTAGACCCAAAGAATGAGCGGGGAGCCTCGTACCAGAAAGTCCACGGGGGTGGATAAATTGTGACAAATAGGGGCAACAAAGTGTCTCAAAGGGACGTCCACGATATGAGCGGTCCAGGGAAGGGCACCCTTACCCACGTAGGGTGGCCCCTGGGACGACCAGTGGGACGGTCGACCCGAGCAGCCGCCTCAAGGGAGGTCCAGTTCAGTGAGCAGCCATGTCAGTAGCCCAGCCGAGCATGCCGATGAGGCCGACGGCACCGAGGAGACTCTCGTCGGTGGACAGCGCAAGCCAGCCATCGGTGAGGGAGCCGGTGCGAAGGAGGTTCGCCGGCTCGACCGGGTGATTATCCGGTTCGCGGGTGACTCGGGTGACGGAATGCAGCTCACGGGTGACCGGTTCACCTCGGAGACCGCGTCATTCGGGAACGA
>NZ_JBEOYB010000048.1:0-66448 GCF_040296845.1 Streptomyces sp. NPDC001985 | reverse complement strand
CCACCGTCAGATCCCCGGCGAAGCCACGGTCACCCGAGGCATCGGGCACATACTTCACACAGACAACGATCCTCAAGCTCACGCCGGCTCTCCTCGTGATGGGCGGGTCAGTCTCCGACCGAGGCTATGGCACTGAGTACCCCGTGTAAAGGTACTCAGTGCCAAAACCTCCCTTCCGGTGCTACGTTTCCCGGCATGACTGAGGTGCGCAGACGACGCAAGGCCGCCCCCGGGCCCACGACGGAGCCGGCGGCGGCCAGGGCACCCATGCGCGATGTGCTCGCCGAGGCCGCCTTCCAGCTCTTCATGGAGCGGGGTTTCGAGGGGACCACGGTGGACGACATCGTGGCCCGGGCGGGGGTGGGGCGCCGGTCCTTCTTCCGGTACTTCCCCTCGAAGGAGGACGCGGTCTTCCCCGACCACGAGCGCTGCCTCGCCGATATGACGGCGTTCCTGGGGGCCGCGGCCGACGGCGACCCGGTGGAGCGGGTCTGCGAGGCGGCCCTGATCGTGCTGCGGATGTACGCGGCCAACCCCGAGTTCTCCGTCCAGCGTTACCGGCTCACCAGGGAGGTCCCCGGGCTGCGCACCTATGAGCTGTCCGTGGTGCGCCGCTATGAGCGCACGCTCGCCGGCTATCTGCGCGGACGCTACGCCACGGCGCCGGACGGGTCGCTGCGGGCCGAGGTGATCGCCGCCGCCGTGGTGGCGGCGCACAACAACGGCCTCCGCTCGTGGCTCCGTTCGGGCGGCGACGGCGATGCCCGGGCCGCGGTGGACCACGCGCTCGGATTCGTGCGCGAGGTCTGGGGCGGCGCCCCGGGCGGGTCCGCGACGGTGCTGCCACCGGCGGCCGGGGCGGGCGCCGGGACCGGCGACGACCGCGAGGTCGTGGTGATGGTCGCACCGAGAGGCGCCCCGCTGTGGCGCGTGGTGCAGCAGCTCGAAGAGGCCCTCGGCGACGGCCGCACCAGCACATAGGCACTCAGTACCTGTACGGGAAGGCACTCAGTGCCATATGGTGCGGAGGCGCCCCCGCGAGGCGTGGCGCGTTCGAGTCGAGTGCAGGGAGTCGAGACGTGTCCCAGCCCGCAACCGGTACCGCGCCGACGGCGCGGCGAGAGACCGGCCTGATCTTCCAGCGCTGCCGCTGGTGCGGTACCGCCTCCTTCCGGCGGCTGCTGTGCCCGGTCTGCGCGTCCAGTGACCTGGAGTCGGAGTGCAGCTACAGCGAGGGTGTCGTGGTCCGGTCGGCCGTCGTCAACCGCTATACGCGGGTGGCGCGCAACGAGTCCCTGGTGCGCTTCCCCGAGGGCTTCATGTTCCGCTGCCGTGTCGTCGGCATCCCGCCGCAGTTCGTCTGGGTCGGCGCCAGGGTGCGCCCGGTGGCCGACTGCGACCCCCACGAGGGCGATCCCGTCCTGGAACTCTGTGATCCGGTCGGACACTCCGACCGCTACTGAGCACCCGCCGGCCCGGCCGGCCGTCCGGGCGGGCCGCCGCCCCGGCTCACGGCGCCCGCAGCGCCTCCAGCATCCGGGAGAGCGCCGCCCGGGTGTCCGCCAGATCGTCCGGGGTCCCGGACGCGGCCAGCCACAGGGCCGCCTCGTTCATCGCGCCCGAGAGCAGATGGGCCAGCGGGGCGACCGGCTGCCGGGTGATGACGCCCCGCTCCGCCAGCGCGGTGAGCGCCTCGGCGAGATGGCGCGCCGATGACGCCTCGTCCATGCCCCGCCACTCGTTCCACCCCAGCACCGCGGGGCCGTCGATCAGCATGATCCGCTGGATCTCGGGGGCGGTGGCCGCCGTGATGAACTCCTGACAGCCGGCGGTGAGCCGCTCCCACGGGTCCTCCCGGGCGTCGGCCGCGTCGGCCACCCGCTCGCCCACCTCCTCCTGGACCTGCTCCAGCACCGCGCGGAACAGCGCCGCCTTGCCCTCGAAGTGGTGGTAGAGCGCGCCCTTGGTGACCTCCGCGGCCCGCACGATCTCCGCCAGGCCCACCGCCCCGTACCCCTGTGCCGCGAACAGCTCCCGGCTCACCCGCAGCAGGGTCTCGCGGGTCCGCTCCCGCTGCTGGGCTCTGGTCATGTGCCGCATCGTGCTCCGTCCGCCATGCGCTCCCGCCTTTGACATACCGATGGTACGTCACTACCGTTATTCGCGTACCAACGGTATGTGAAAAAGGGAGACCACCGTGCTGACCAGCTTCTATCCCGTGATTGCCACCGACCGGGTCCAGGAGACCGTGGACTTCTACACCCGGCTCATGGGCTTCGAGACCACCTTCGAGGCCGACTGGTACGTCAGTCTGCGCCGCCCCGGCGAGCTTCCCTACGAACTGGCCGTCCTGGACCACACCCACCCCACCATCCCCGAGGGCCACCGCAACCCCGTCAGTGGTCTCCTCCTCAACTTCGAGGTGGCGGACGCCGACGCCGAGTGGGAGCGCCTGGTCGTCCGCGAGGGACTCGAACCCCTGCTGGAGCTGCGCACCGAGGACTTCGGCCAGCGGCACTTCATCGTCGCCGACCCCAACGGCGTCCTCATCGACGTCATCACCGAGATCCCGCCGGCGGCGGAGTACGCGGGCCACTTCCTCACCCCGTGAGCCGCCCGCGGCCCACGGGCGGGCACGCACTCGAACAGGCGAGCAGAACGCGCGCCCGTCCCGCCACCGGGCTCCAATGAACGGGTGACGGCGACCCCCGACGACTGCCTCGCACGCAATGAGTGGATCTGCGGTGAGTACCTCTCCACACGCAGCGCGATCCTCACGGACGCGGTGCTCCAGCACCTCCAGCTCACCGCGGTCTCCGTGCTCATCGCCCTCGTCGTCGCCTTTCCGCTCGCCATCGCCGCCCGCCGCTGGCGCTGGGCGGCCGGACCGGTCCTCGCCGTGACGACCGTCCTCTACACCATCCCCTCCCTGGCGATGTTCTCGCTGCTGCTGCCCGTCTACGGGCTCTCCGCCTCCATCGTCATCGCGGGCCTGGTCCTCTACTCCCTCACCCTGCTCGTACGGAACATCCTCGCCGGGCTCCGCGCGGTCCCCGAGGAGACCCGGCAGGCGGCCCGCGGCATGGGGTACGGCCCTGTCCGGCTGCTGCTCGCCGTCGAGCTGCCGCTCGCGCTGCCCGCCGCCATGGCGGGTCTGCGGATCGCCACCGTCTCCGCGATCTCTCTGGTCACCATCGGGGCGATCGTCGGCTACGGCGGTCTCGGCAACCTCATCTACGCCGGAATGAACACCTACTTCAAGGCGCAGGTCCTGACCGCGTCGGTCCTCTGCGTGGTGATCGCCGTCGCCGCCGATCTGCTGCTCCTGCTGGTCCAGCGGTTCGCCACCCCCTGGACCCGGGCGGTGAGCACATGAACACCCTCGCCCAGGCGTGGGAGTGGCTCACCGACCCGGCCCACTGGTCCGGCGAGGACGGCATCACCCACCGCCTCGTCGAACACATCCACCTCACCGGAGTCTGCCTCGCGCTGAGCTGTCTGATCGCCCTGCCCGTCGCCCTGGTCCTCGGCCACCTCGGCAGGGGCGGTGCGCTCGCCGTCAACATCTCCAACGTCGGCCGCGCCGTGCCGACCTTCGCCGTCCTCGTCCTGCTGCTGCTCAGCCCGATCGGCGGCTATGGCGCCTGGCCCACCATCATCGCCCTGGTGCTCTTCGCCGTACCGCCGCTGCTGACCAACGCCTACGTCGGCATGCGCGGCGTCGACCGCGATGTCGTACGGGCGGCACGGGGCATGGGCATGACGGGCCGGCAGATGCTGTACGGAGTGGAGATCCCGCTCGCGCTGCCGCTGATCCTCACCGGCGTACGGATCGCCGCGGTCCAGCTCGTCGCCACCGCCACCATCGCCGCGCTCGCGGGCGGCGGCGGGCTCGGCCGGATCATCACCGCGGGCTTCAACCTCGCCTCCACACCCCAGGTGGTGGCGGGCGCGGTCCTGGTCGCCGTCTTCGCGCTGATTGTCGAGGGACTCTTCGAGGCCGGGCAGCGACTGGCCCCCGGCCGGCCCCGGGGGAACGGCTGATGCGGGCCCGCCTCGGTGTCGCCGCCCTCGCCCTGCTGGCGGTCACCACCTGCACCAGCGGGCCCTCGCTGGAGCACCGGGGCGAGGTCACCGCGCCCCCCGGCGACAGCAGGGACCTGACCATCGGCTCGGCCGGCTTCACCGAGAGCGACCTCCTCGCCCAGATGTACGCCCTCCTCCTGCGCCACGCCGGATACCGGACCCGGGTCCTGTCCGTCACCAACCGGGAGATCTACGAACCCGCGCTGGAGAGCGGCCAGATCGATGTGGTGCCCGAGTACGCGGCCACCTTCGCCGACTGGCTGAACGTCAAGGCCAACGGCCCCGACGCGCCGCCCGCCGGCTCCCCCGATCTCGGCCGGACCATGACCGCCCTGCGCCGGCTCGCGACCCCGCGCGGCCTCGAAGTCCTCGACCCCGGGAAGGCCGTCGACCAGAACGCCTTCGCCGTGGCCCGGAGCTACGCCGCCGAGCACCGGCTGAAGACCCTGAGCGACCTGGGCAGGTCGGGGCTCCCCGTACGGCTCGCCGCGGGCGACGAATGCGTCCAGCGGCCCTACTGCGAACCCGGGCTCAAGAAGGTCTACGGAATCGACATCACCGCCGTCGACCCCAAAGGGGTCGGCACCACCCAGGCCAAACAGGCGGTCCAGAGCGGCCGGGACCAGATGGTGCTGACCACGACCACCGACGCGACACTCGACAGCTTCGGACTCGTGCTCCTCGCGGACGACCGGCACCTCCAGAACGCCGACTACATCGTGCCCGTGGTCAACCGCTCCCGCGCGGGCGGCGCGGGGGCGACCCGCGCGCTGGCCCGGCTCAACACCGTACTGACCACCGCCGATCTGGCGTCGCTGAACCGGCAGGTGGACAGCTGGCGCAGACTGCCCGAGGACGTGGCACGGCGGTATCTGGAGTCCAGGGGACTGCTCAACGGGCCCGGGGCGGGACCCCGGTCCTGGGTCTGCCCCTCCTGCGCGGGGCCGCCCTGACCGGCGGGGCCGCCGGTCAGCTCCCGTCCGCGCAGTGGGCGCACGGCAGGGAGACGACGAAACGCGCACCGCGCGGGCTGTCGACGATCGCCAGAGAGCCCTGGTGGAGCCCGACGACATGGTGGGCGATGGCCAGACCGAGCCCCGCCCCGCCGGTACGGTGGCTGCGGGCGTCATCGAGCCGGCTGAACCGTTCGAACACGCGCTCACGGTCCTGCGCGGGGATGCCCGGACCGTCGTCGCTCACCTCCAGCAGCGCCCGCCCGGACCGCGCCTCGTGGCGCAGCCGGACCGAGATCCGGCCGGCGGCGTAGCGCTCGGCGTTGTCGAGCAGATTGCCGAGCACCTGCGCCAGCAGCAGCGGATGGCCGCGCACCACCGAGGGGCCCGGCCCGGCCGACACCGCGAGCGCCAGATGCGCGGCGGGGGAGCGCCGGCCGCACTCCGAGCGCACCAGACGCCCGAGGTCGACATCGTGCCCGGCGGCGGGCCGCACGGCACCCGCATCGATCCGGGCGAGCACCAGCAGATCCGCCGTGAGCTGCTGAAGCCGCATCGCGTCGCCCAGCGCGCGCTCCACCACCCGGGGCCAGTCCGCGTTCCCCGGCTGCGCCAGCGCGATCTCCAGCTCCGCGCGCAGCGCGGCGAGCGGTGTGCGCAGCTCGTGCGAGGCGTCCGCGGTGAAGCGCCGCTGCTGCTCCACCGAGAGTTCGAGACGGGCGAGTGTCTCGTTGAGGGTCCGGGCCAGCCGGCTGATCTCGTTGTCGGTCCGGGGAACGGGCACCCGCTGGTCGAGATGGTGCTCGCTCAGGTCGGTGAACCGCAGCCGGATGACCTCCATGGGCCGCAGGGCGCGCCGGGCGGTGAACCAGGCGGTCGCCGCCACCGCGGCGGTGACCATGATGACGGAGACCGCCGCCCGCCGCCCCACCGTGGTGAGCCTGGCCTGCTCCCGCTCCAGGGTGTTGACCGTGACCAGCCGGATGATTCCGGGCGGGGCGTTCGCCGGGGTCGTCATCCGCAGCGGCCGGGGCCGGTCGCCCAGGAGCGCGGGCCACGGCCAGGGTGACAGCGTGCCGCCCCGCTCCCCGCCCGCCGGGTCCTCCACCGCGCAGTACATCAGTATCCGGGGAGCGGGCGCGGCCGTGCGGGCCATGCCCAGACGGTCGCAGGTCTCCAGCATCCGGCCGTCCCGCACGGCCTGCTCCCCGGCGAGGTTCGCCCGCAGCGCGGCGGCGCTCAGCAGCTCCTGCCGGGACAGAAGCACGACGAAGGACGCCCCCATGGCCAGCGGGATCGCCACCAGGACCGCGGCGAGCAGCGCCACCCGCGCCCGCAGGCTCAGCGCGGGCCACGGCCGCCGCGCGCGGATCACGGCGCGGGCCGTTCGTCTTCCAGCCGGTAGCCGGCGCCGCGGACGGTGTGGATGGTGCGGCGCCCGAACGGGGTGTCGATCTTGCGGCGCAGCGCGCTGACATAGACCTCCACCACATTGACATCGCCGTCGAAGTCGCCCCAGACGTGCTCCAGCACCTCGGTCTTGGCGACCACCTCCCCCTGGCGGCCGGCGAGATACCAGAGCACGGCGAACTCACGGGCCGTCAGCGGCACCGGGACATCGCCGCGGTGGCAGCGCCGGGTGGCCGGGTCCACCGTCAGATCGCCCAGCCGGATGACGGCGGGCCGCTCCCGCCGGCCCCGGCGGACCAGGGCGCGCAGCCGCGCCACCAGGGCGACATACGAGAACGGCTTGGTGACGTAGTCGTCCGCGCCGGTGTCCAGCCCCTCCGCCTCGTCGTACTCGCCGTCCTTGGCCGTCAGCATCAGGACGGGGGTCCACGAACCGGCTTCCCGCATCCTGGCGCAGACCCGGAATCCGTTCATCCTCGGGAGCATCACATCGAGTACGACGATGTCGTACTCGTTCTCCAGCGCCAGCTCCAACCCCCGTAACCCGTTGTCCGCGGCGTCGACCGCGAACCCCTCCCCGGTCAGCCCGCGTCTCAGCAGTTCCACGAGTCTCGGGTCGTCCTCCACCACCAGAATCCGCATGTGCGCAGTATTGCCCCGCGCGCCTGAGGCCACGCTGAGAACGAACACGCGCGGGACGCCGCCGCGTTCCTGAGGATTTCTCAGGAATCCTCAGGCTGCCCACAGGACACCGGTGCCAGCATTTCCCCACGAGGACGGCCGGCCCGGAGGCGGCCCCCCCCCGGCGGGCGGACCGCCCGGGGGCCCGGCCGGGGTTCGCGGTACCGGGGGACAGGAGGGGGCGTGCCGATGTCCGGGCAGCGGTGCGAGGGCGGTTGCCCCGGCCTCGCGGTCGCCCCGCCGGCGGCCGGGGGCGCCGGCGCCTCCCGGGCGCTGTTCCCCGGCCTTTTCGGGGGAGGGGCGGGGCGCGTCGCGGAGCGCGGACCGGGGGAGGGGGCGCGGAGTCCGGGCAAGGGGTCACGGGGGTATCCCTTGCCCGGCGGACCACCGTGCCCCCGGCCCCGCCCGGAGGAGGGGGCGGCCCGGGCGCCCCGGGCCGGCCGGCCGCGCCGGTGGCCGCGTGGTTCTTCCGGCGGGCCCGCGGGGACGCGCCCGCCGGGGGGACCGCCTCCGGGCCGGCCGGCCCGGCTCAGACCGGATGCTCCGCGTGCAGGCTCTCCAGCCGCTGCTGGAGCACCTTGAGCGCCCCGCGCTGCCGCCCCGGCACCCGGCGGCGCAGCGCCACCAGCCTGGGGGCGAGCGCGCGGGCCCGGGCCGCGTCCTGGATCTGCTCCCACTGGTGGTGGGCCCGGTCGACGGCGCCCTCGACATCGGGGTCGTCGGTGGTCTGCTCGCGGACCAGCCGGGCGTCGGCCGCGGTCATCCACAGCTCACAGCTGAGCGCGGGCTCCCGCGCCAGCCGCGCCAGATCGGCGCGCACCTCCAGCCAGTGCAGGGCCTGCGCCGAACCGGGGCCGTGGGCCCGCAACTCCTGCTGCTCCCACGCGGCGGCGGCAGCGGCGGCCTCGGTGTGCCGGCCCGCGCGCGCGGCCGACAGTATCGCCGGATGGGGATCGTCGGCGGCGCCGCCGCCCGGAGGCGCCAGCGGACCGGGCCCCGGCCGTGTCCGCCGCGGCGGACCGCCCACCACGGGCGACGGGCCCGCACCGCCGTACCCGGGGGACGGCTCCGGCGCCCCGGCCGGAACCGGTGTCCCGGTGGGTGCCGGCGCGGCGAGGGGCGGGCCTGGAAGGGTGTCGGGTGGTCCGGCGGCGGCCGTGGGGTGCGGCGAGGGGGCGGCGGCTCCCGGGAGGGAGGGTGCCGAGGGAGCGCCGGGCGTCGCGGTGCCGAGGGACGGCGCGGGGCCGGGTGCTCCGGCGGGGGTGGACGGGGTTCCGGCGGCGGGAGCTTCGTGCGGGGCGCCCGGTGGTCCGGCGGGGTCGGGGTCCGGGGTCCCGCCCGGCGCCCCGGGGGAGGGCGCGGAGGCCGCCGGCGCCGGGTTCGGGAAGGTGCCGGGGAGTGCGGCGCGGGACACGAACGGGGGCGCGCCCGGTGTCCCGGCGGGAGCGCTTCCCGGCTCCCCGAACACCCCGGGCCAGCTCGGCAACCCGGACAGCAGCAGAGCCCCCTCCGCCCCCACCTGGGCCACCGCCTGCTCGTGCAGGGCGTCCGGGCCGGGCCGGGCACCGGCGCGCCAGATCGACGCGCACGCCCGCAGATACTCGGGGGCCGCCTCCTCGCGGCGGGACGGCGCCGGCACCACCCGGCCGTACATCCGGATGGAGAGCCCCAGCCCGAGACCGTCCTCGCCCACCTTCCGCCAGGCGTCGGTGTCCGCCACCAGATCGACGAAGACCGTGGTCGTCCCCGGCCGTCTGATCGTCAGCTCCGAGGCCAGCCAGTGCCAGGGCAGCCCCGTGTACCGCAGGGTCGACGGCGTCGACCGGGCGAGCGCCAGATGCGGCAGCCGCTGCTTGCGGTCGAGCTGCAACTGCCCGGCGACATAGAGGAACAGCGGTCCGGGCTCGGCCGCGGCGGCCCGGATACGGGTCAGCACCGTCTGCGGGTCGAGCGGATCGGCGAGTTCGACCACGGTCGCCGCGCCGGTGCCCGTCAGCGCGCTCGGCGGCACCGCGGCGAGCGCGGGCAGCACGGAACTCGCGTCGACCAGACGCCCTTTCCCGACCGGCGCGGCCGCGATGAGCAGCGCGGTCCCCGTCGCGGCAGTGTCCCCACCCGTGATCAGCACACCCCGCACGGTATCCGACGCCGCCCCCGGGGAGCGCCCCGCACGCCGGTTCCGGGGCGCGCCCCGCACCTCACCCGGACAGGACCTTCGGCAGCCAGCGCAACTGGGCCGCCTGCTGGAACGGTCCGCCCCCCTCATGGTCGTTGAAGTCGTAGACCTCGATCTCCTTGCTCCGCCCCGCATAGGCGTTGAACGCCGCGAACACCGTCGACGGCGGGCAGGTCGTGTCCTCCAGGGCCACCGAGAACAGCGCGGGCATCCGGGCCCGCGCCGCGAAGTGCACTCCGTCGAAGTACGCCAGCGTCCGCCGGACCCGCTCCCCGCTGCCCCGGTGCGTCCGGAGGTAGTTCCCCACCTCGACGTAGGGGAGCCGGTCGGTGATGGAGATCGCCCGGGGGAAGTCGCACAGAAAAGGCACATCCGGAGCTATCGCCACCAGGTCGGGGACGAGCCCGCCCACCGCGAGCGCGACTCCGCCGCCCTGGCTCTCCCCGACCACCGCCGTGCGGGTGGCGTCGGTGAGCGGATGCGCGCGCGCCGCCTCCACCGCGCGGACCGCGTCCGTGATCAGCCGTCGGTAGTAGAAGCTCTCGGGGGCCTCGATGCCCCGGGTCAGAAAACCGGGGTGGGAGGGAGCGCTGCCGACCGGGTCGGCCGTCGTCCCCCCGCTCCACATGCTGCCCTGGCCCCGGCTGTCCATCACGAAGTGGGCGAACCCGGCCGAGGCCCAGAGCAGATGGGCGTGCGGCAGCCCGCGCCCACCGCCGTACCCGACGAACTCCACCACCACCGGGAGCGGTTCACCGGCCCGCGCGGGGAGCACCAGCCAGCCGTCGACCGGATGCCCGCCGAACCCGGCGAAGGTCACGTCGTACACCTCGACCGTGGCGAGCCCGGTCTCCACCGGTTCGAACCGCGCCCCGAGTCCGTGCGCCCGGGTCCGCGCCAGGGTGTCCGCCCAGAACCGGTCGAAGTCCTCCGGCTCGGTGGAGCTGCTGTGGTAGGTGCGCAGTTCTTCGATGGGCAGATCGAACAGGGGCATCGGGCACCGCCTTGGGCTCGGGGACGGCCGCGGCCGCGGGGTGAACGGGGCGGAACAGGGGAAGCGCGGGGAAATTGTGCCCGAAGTCCTGACGATTGTTCAGACGGCGTCGCCCGTATCCCCTTGAAGTGCCGGACCGGGGTGGACACCCGTCCGCGGGGGCGGTACGGCCCCGGCGCCCACCGCCCCCTGTCCGCGCCGGGCGCCCCACCCCTGCGGGGAAGCGCGTACGGCTCCGTACCGCCCCCTGTGTCCGCCGCTCCGCGCCCCCTGTGTCCGCCCGGCACGGTCCGGGCGGAAGACCCTAGGCGTCCGACACCGAGTCGAAGTCCACCTCGTCGCGCGGGATGCCGCGCTCATCCGCGTCCACCGACCGGCGCATCGCCTCGTGCAGCTTCGCCGGGGTCAGCACCCCGGCGAAGCGCGCTCCGTCGACCACCGCGACCCACCCGGCGTCGTGCTGGAGCATTTCGCTGAAGGCCTGCTTCAGGGGCGCCCCGAGCGGTACCCACGCCTCCATGCGGCGGGCCTGGTCGCCCACCGTGGCCTGATCCCCGGCGAGCGAGAGCGCCTCGGCCGACACCCAGCCGTGCAGATCGCCGCTCGTGCCGACCACCACGGCCCAGCGCGCCTCCTCGGCCCTCAGCCGGGCCGCCGCCGCCCGCGCCGGCTCGTCCAGCCGGGCGAGCGGCGGCTGCTCCAGGTCGTCCCGCTCGATCGCGGTCACCGAGAGCCGCTTCAGCCCCCGGTCGGCGCCGACGAACCGGGCCACATAGGGGGTGGCGGGGGCGCCCAGCACGGCGGCCGGGGTGTCGAACTGCTCGATGTGCCCCTGTCCGTACACGGCGATCCGGTCGCCCATCCGCACCGCCTCCTCGATGTCATGGGTCACCAGGAGCACCGTCTTGCGCACGGTCGCCTGGAGGCCGAGGAACTCGTTCTGGAGCCGTTCGCGCACCACCGGGTCGACCGCCCCGAACGGCTCGTCCATCAGCAGCACGGGCGGGTCGGCGGCGAGCGCGCGGGCGACACCGACCCGCTGGCGCTGGCCCCCGGAGAGCTGGGCCGGGTAGCGGGGCCCGTAGGTGCCGGGGTCGAGCCCCACCAGATCCAGCAGTTCGGCCGCCCGGGCGCGCGCCTTCGCCCGTTTCCACCCGATCAGCGCGGGCACCGTCGCCGTGTTGTCCAGAACTGTGCGGTGCGGGAAGAGCCCGACCTGCTGGATGACATAGCCGATACGGCGGCGCAGCCGCACCGGATCGACGGCCGCGATGTCCTCGCCGTCGACCAGGATGCGGCCCGAGGTCGGCTCGATCAGCCGGTTCACCATCATCATCGTGGTGGTCTTGCCGCAGCCGGACGGCCCCACCAGGGTGACCAGCTCACCCTCACCGACCTCGAAGGACAGGCCGTCGACGGCGGCCGTGCCGTCCGGGTAGACCTTGCTGACCTGCTCGAACCGGATCATGTCCCCACGCTAGGAGCGCGGCCGTGCCGCCGCACACGGGCGGGACTGTACGAGTTGCCCGCCCCGGGGCCGGGGGGCCGCGCCGGTGGCCGATCTTTACTTGTCATGACCCTTGCAGACCATGGCCGGGACTGGTTCCATCGTTAGGAAAGTTTCCTTCCAGTCCCGGTCTGTACCCCAACCAGGCAACGGAGACCTCATGAAACCCTCACGGAACGTGCTCCGCTCCCTCGGCGGCTTCGGCGCGGTGGCGGCCGCCCTGCTCCTCGGCGCCACCGCCGTCCCCGCCGCCCAGGCCACCCCCGCCGCCCAGGTCACCGCCCCCGTCTCCCGGGCCGCCGCCCCCACCGCGCCCCGCCCGGCAGCCGCCACCGTCCACGAGGCCGAGAGCGCGGCCGTCTCCCGGGGTGCCGTCGAGTCCAACCACCGCGGCTACACCGGAAGCGGTTTCGTCAACTACGACAACGTCACCGGCAGCAGCGTCGAGTGGACCGTCGCCGCCGCACAGGCGGGCGCCACCTCACTCACCCTCCGGTTCGCCAACGGCACCACCGCCAACCGGCCGATGGACATCAGCGTCAACGGGACCGTCGTCGCCGCGAAGAAGTCCTTCGCCGGCACCGGCGCCTGGACCACCTGGACCACCGTCACCGTGGAGGCCGACCTCAGGGCCGGTGCCAACGCCGTCCGGGCCACCTCCACCAGCGCCAACGGCGGACCCAACGTGGACAGCCTCAGCAGCGAGCCGAAGGGCGCGCCGCCCGCCGGGAACACCCCCGCCGGGATCAACGGCCAGCTCACGGTCTGCGGCACCAAGCTCTGTAATCAGTACGGCAAACCCATCCAGCTGCGGGGCATGTCCACCCACGGCCTCCAGTGGTACCCCCAGTGCGTGACCAACGGCTCCCTCGACGCCCTCGCGGGCGACTGGAAGGCCGACGTCCTGCGGATCTCCATGTACATCCAGGAGGGCGGCTACGAGACCAACCCGCGGAAGTTCACCGACCAGGTCCACGCGATCATCGAGCAGGCCACCGCGCGCGGGATGTACGCGATCGTCGACTGGCACATGCTCAGCCCCGGCGACCCGCACCACAACCTCGCCCGAGCCAAGACCTTCTTCACGGAGATCGCCCAGCGCCACGCGGGCAAGAGCAATGTGATCTACGAGATCGCCAATGAGCCCAGCGGTGTCACCTGGTCGCGCATCAAGAGCTACGCCGACCAGCTGATCCCCGTCATCCGCCGGCAGGACTCCAACGCCCCCGTCCTGGTCGGCACCCGCGCCTGGTCGTCCCTCGGGGTCTCCGAGGGCGCCAACGAGACCGAGATCGTGAACAACCCGGTCAGCGCCTCCAACATCATGTACACCTTCCACTTCTACGCGGCCTCGCACCGCGACGAGTACCTCAGCACGCTGTCCCGCACCGCCGACAAGCTCCCCGTCTTCGTCACCGAGTTCGGCACCCAGGACTACTCCGGTGACGGTGCCAACGACTTCACCATGTCCCAGCGGTATCTGGACCTGATGGCGAGCAAGAAGATCAGCTGGGTCAACTGGAACTTCTCCGACGACCACCGCTCCGGCGCCGTGTTCCAGCAGGGCACCTGCGACAGCGGCGGACCCTGGGCCGGCACCTCGTCCCTGAAGCCCGCCGGTGTCTGGATTCGCGACCGGATCAGGACCGCGGACAACTTCCCCACCGACTGATCCGCCCCTCCCCCGCGGACCGGCCCGCCACCGATCCGCCGGCCGGCCCCCGCCGGCCGTCTCCCGACCGGGCCCACCGGCCCGTCTCCTGACCGGTCCGGCACGGCCCGCCCCACCGCTGAACAGCACAGCGGCCGGGCGGCGCCGGCCGGACCCCGCAGTGCCACCCGCGCCCGCCCGGGGCATCGCCGTGTGATCCCATGGGCGGGCGTGCAGCACAGAACATCAGGAGTGCCAGTGACCCGTTACCGCCAGCCCGGCGTCGTCCTCACCGATCGGTCCTTCACCGTCCCGCTCGACCACACCGAACCCGGTGGCGAGCAGCTGGAGCTCTACGGCCGCGAGGTCGCCGCCGCCGGGCACGGCGGCGAGGAGCTGCCCTGGCTGGTCTATCTGGAGGGCGGCCCCGGCTGCGGCGCCCGCCGCTTCGCCGGTGCGCAGGCCTGGCTGGGCCGCGCCGTCCAGGACTACCGGGTCCTCCTCCTCGACCAGCGCGGCACCGGCCGCTCCACCCCGCAGAACCGCCAGACCCTCCCGCAGCGCGGCGGCCCCGGGGCCCAGGCCGCCCACCTCGCCCACTTCCGCGCCGACAGCATCGTCCGCGACTGCGAGCTGATCCGGCGGCGGCTCACCGGCGGCGCCCCCTGGAGCGTGCTGGGCCAGAGCTTCGGCGGCTTCTGCGCCACCCACTACCTCTCCACCGCGCCCGAGGGCCTGCGCGAGGTGTTCATCACCGGCGGCCTGCCCTCCCTCGACGCCCACGCCGACGACGTCTACCGCGCCGCGTACCCCCGTATCCAGCGCAAGACCGAGGCCCACTACGACCGCTACCCCCAGGACGTGGCGCGGGCCCGCCGGGTCGCCGCCCATCTCGCCGAGCACCCCACCGTGCTCCCCGGCGGCTACACCCTCACCCCCGAGGCGTTCCAGTCGCTCGGCATCCTCCTCGGCGGCGGGGACGGCAGCCACCAGCTCCACTACCTCCTGGAGGACGCCTTCATCAGGACGGGCTCCGGACACCAGCTCTCCGACGCCTTCCAGGAGGCGGCCCTGGGCCACCTCTCCTTCGCCACCCGCCCGCTGTACGCCGTACTGCACGAGGCCATCTACGGCCAGGGCGGGCGGCCCACCGGCTGGTCCGCCGAGCGGGTCCGGGCCGAGTTCCCGCAGTTCGACGCCGCCGGCGCGCTCGGCGGCGGCGCGCCGCTGCTGTTCACCGGCGAGACCATCCACCCCTGGCACTTCACCGCCGACCCGTCGCTGCGCCCCCTGCGCGAGACCGCGGAACTGCTCGCCGCCCGCACCGACTGGGCCCCGCTGTACGACGCCGGCCGGCTCGCCGCCAACGAGGTGCCCGTCGCCGCCGCGATCTACCACGACGACATGTACGTCGACACCGCCCACTCGCTGCACACGGCCCGCGCCATCCGCGGACTGCGCACCTATGTCACCGACGAGTACGAGCACGACGGGGTGCGGGCCGGCGGACGACGGGTGCTGGACCGGCTGATCGCCCTGGTCCGCGGAGAGGTCTGAGCGGCCTCCCCGTCCTAGGGTGTGATCATGACCGACTCCCGTGATCAGCAGCTCGCACCCATGCCCGAGGACTGGCGGCGCGCGCTCGCCGTCGTCGCCCACCCCGACGACCTCGAATACGGCGGCGCCGCGGCCGTCGCGGGCTGGACGGACGGCGGCCGGGAGGTGTCGTATCTCCTCGCCACCCGCGGCGAGGCCGGGATCGACACCATCCCGCCGGCCGCGTGCGCGCCGATCCGCGAACGGGAGCAGCGGGCGAGCGCGGCGGCCGTCGGGGTGTCGACGGTGGAGTTCCTGGACCACCCCGACGGGGTGATCGAGTACGGCACCGCCCTGCGCCGGGACATCGCGGCGGCGATCCGCCGCCACCGCCCCGAGCTGCTGATCACCCTGAACCACCGGGACACCTGGGGCGGCGGGCACTGGAACACCCCCGACCACCGGGCCGTGGGCCGGGCGGCGCTCGACGCGGTGGCCGACGCGGGCAACCGGTGGATCTTCCCCGAACTGATCGCCGAACAGGGCCTCGAACCCTGGAACGGGGTCCGCTGGGTCGCGGTGGCCGCCTCCACCACCCCGACCCACGCGGTCGACGCGCGCCCGGGCCTGGAGCGCTCCATCCGCTCGCTCCTGGAGCACCGCACCTACCTTGAAGCGCTCACGGACGAGGACCCGGAGACCTACTGCCGGACCTTCCTCACCGGCCACGCGGAGGCGGCGGGGGAGCGCTTCGGAGGACGGCCCGCGGTGACCTTCGAACTGTTCCCGCACTGACCGGTCCCGGACCGGCGCTCACCCGCCCCCGGGCGTCTCCCGGAGCAGCAGGGTGACGAAGCCGAGCGTGCGCCGGTAGCCGCGCAGCCAGCCGGCCCGGTGCTCGGCCGCCGCCCTGAGCGCGTCCCCGCTCTCCGGGTCCTCCGGATGGTCGAGTCCCCAGCGTGCCAGGGTCCCGGTCCACGCCCACTCGTACGCGTCCCACTCGGCGAGCGAGCTGACATGCCCGTGGACCGGCGTCCAGCCCTCGGCGGTCACCCGGTCGACGGTCACGGCGAGAGTGTCGTACTCGTCCGCCGCGAACCCCGCGCCGAGCGCGGCCCGGTCCGGCTCCCGCTCCCAGAACCCGTCCCCGATCAGCGCGGTGCCGCCCGGCGCGAGATGGCGGCGGGCGGCCTCCAGGGCGGGCAGCAGACCCCCGAAGGCATGGGCGGCCCCGACGCAGATCACCACGTCGAACCGGTGGCCGGGCGCGAAACCGGCCGCGTCCCCGGTGTGCAGCGCGATCCGCCCGTCCAGACCGGCCGCGCGGAGGTTCTCACGGCCCCGCGCGACGGCCGCCGCGTCCAGGTCGACGCCCTCCGCCCGCAGCCCGGGGCGGTTCCGCGCCGCCCGCTCCAGCCAGACCGCCCGGCCGCAGCCGAGATCGAGCACCCGTTCGTCACCGCGCGGCAGGGCGCGGTCCAGGAGCGCGGCCACCGAGTCGTCGCTCAGGGGCGCGGCGACGGGATGGTCGCCATGGGCGAGCGCACTGATCCTCTGACGTTCCATGGGCACATCCTGCCGCCGGCCGCCCCGCGCGTCTCCTGGATTCTCCCGCCGGGCCGCGCCCCCGCTTCAGCCCGCCGGGAGCTGCTCGGCGGTGGGGTACGAGTCCTGCGCGCCCTTCCGCGTGACGGCGGCGGCTCCCACCCGCGCGGCGTAGGCGGCTGCCGCGGCCAACTCCTCTCCGAGTCCCAGCCGCCACGCCAGGGCGGCGGTGAACGCGTCGCCCGCCCCGGTGGTGTCGACGGCCCGGACCCGGGGGCTCGGCACCCGTACCGCCGTGTCCCCGTCGCCCTCGGCGACCAGCGCGCCCTCCGCGCCCAGCGTCACCACCACCGAGCGGGGGCCCCGGGCGAGCAGGGCCCGTGCCCAGCCGGCGGGGTCGTCGCCCGCCTCCTCGCCGAGCAGGAACCGGGCCTCGTGCTCATTGACGATCAGCGGATCGCAGGCGGCCAGCACCTCGGCGGGCAGCTCGGCCGGCGGCGACGGATTGAGCACCAGCCGCCCGCCGGGCGGCAGGGCGCGCACCGTCTCCGCGACCGTCGCGAGCGGGATCTCCAACTGGACCGAGACCACCCGGGCGGCCCGGAACAGCGGCGCGGCGTCCCGGACATCCGCCGGGGTCAGCCGGGCGTTGGCGCCGGGCGACACCACGATGCTGTTGTCGCCCGAGGGGTCCACCGTGATCAGCGCGACGCCCGTCGGCGCGCCGCCCACCAGCACTCCGCTCACATCGACCCCGGCCTCGCGCTGGGCTTCGAGCAGCAGCCGCCCATGGCCGTCGTCGCCGACCCGGGCCAGCAGGGCGGTACGGGCCCCGAGCCGGGCCGCCGCGACGGCCTGGTTGGCGCCCTTGCCGCCGGGGTGGACGGCCAGATCGGAGCCGAGCACCGTCTCACCCGCCCCCGGCCGGCGCTCCACCCGGGTCACCAGATCGGCGTTGGCCGAGCCCACGACCAGCAGTTCACAGTCGTCCATCCGCAGTCTCCCTCGCTCCCACAGGTCCGGGTCCGTGTCCGGGTCCGGTTCAGCTCCGGGACCGGGTCCGGTCAGCCGGAGCCGGTCGCCTTCCCGCCCCTGTCCATCCTCATGGGCACCGGCACCCGGCGGCGGGCCTCACGCGCCGGGCCGCGCCGGCCGTGTGCCCCGCGGCCGCCCGGCGGCCCGGTCGCCCGGAGCCCGCCGCCGTCGCGGCCGGCCGCCGTCACCGGGGAGCCGCGCGGGCGCGGGCGGGCGCCCCGGTCGGGGGCTGTCGGGCGGGTGTGCTCATGAGGCCGCCGTCCGGCCCTCCGGCCTCCCACCGCCGGAGCCGTGGAGGGTCTGTCCGCGACCGGGGGAGGGGGCGGCGGGCGGCGGCGGGTGCGGCTCGCCGCAGGAGCGCCGGACGACCAGCCTGGCCGGGAGGGTCACCGACCTCGGGGGCCGGCCCTCGATCCGGTCGATCAGCGCCCGCACGGCGGCGCGGCCCAACTCCTCGGTGGGCTGGGCCACCGAGGTGATGGGCGGATCGGTGTGGACGAACCAGGGGATGTCGTCGAAGGCCGCCAGCGCGATGTCCTCCGGGACCCGCAGACCGCGGGCCCTGATCGCGTCCAGCGCGCCGAGCGCCATCAGATTGTCGGCGGCGAAGACGGCCTCGGGGGGCTCGGGCAGCGCGAGGAAGCGCTCCATGGCCGTCCGCCCGCTCCCGGCCTGGAAGTCGCCCTGGCCGATGTACGTTTCGGGCAGCGCCAGGCCCAGGGCGCCGAGCCCCGCGCGGAACGCCGTCACCCGCTCGCTGCCGGTGGTCGTGGCGGGCGGGCCCGCGATGATCGCGAGCCGGCGGTGGCCGAGGCCGTGCAGATGGCCGACCAGATCCGCCACGGCGGCCCGGCCGTCGGCCCGGATGACGGGCACGTCCAGGCCAGGAATCCAGCGGTCCACGAAGACCACCGGCATACCCGACCGCACGGCGTCGGGCAGCAGCGGGGAGCCCCCGCCGGCCGGGGAGACCAGCAGCCCGTCGATCCTGCGGTCCAGCAGGGTGCGGATGTGGTGGTCCTGGAGTTCGGGCCGCTCGTCGGCGTTGCCGAGGATGACGCTGTAGCCGAGGGTGCGGGCCTCCTCCTCGACGGCGCGCGCCAGCGCGGTGAAGTAGGGGTTGAGCAGATCGCTGATGACCAGGCCCAGGGTGCGGGTGCGGTCGGTGCGCAGCGACCGGGCGACCGCGTTGGGCCGGTACTCCAGCGCGGTCACGGCCGCCAGCACACGGGCCCGCGCGCCGGGGCTGACCGAGGGATGGCCGTTGAGCGCGCGCGACACCGTCGCCACGGACACCCCGGCGCGCGCCGCGACATCCTTGATGCTCGCCACCGCCGGACCGCCTCCCTGCCGTGTCATGTTCCGCGTGTCACCGTTTCCAGCGCCGATTGGAATCGATTACACCGAGGTGTGACAAGAGGTCGTGACCGGATTGTGATCTGCCGGTTCGCTTCTCTGTTCCGGCTGGGCGACGGCTCCCGGCCCTGGTCTCATGGGTGCGTACCCGGCGTCCGGCCGGGCGCGGCGCCTCCTTCCCGGAGTGCAAGCGACCGCTTAGTATGCGCTCCGTGGGCAGTGCTGCCAACGGTTTGTGGGAGGCCACGAGATGCAGGCATGGCGAGTGCGCCGCAACGGCGAGCCGAACGAGGTGATGCGGCTCGAAGAGGTGGAGCGGCCGGTCCCCGGGGAAGGACAGGTGCTGCTCAGGGTCCGCGCCGCCACGGTCAACTTCCCCGACGCGCTGCTCTGCCGGGGGCAGTACCAGGTGCGGCCCCCGCTGCCCTTCACCCCCGGGGTCGAGGTCTGCGGCGAGACCGGCGACGGGCGCCGGGTGATCGCCAACCCGGTGCTCCCGCACGGCGGCTTCGCCGAGTACACCCTCGCCGACGCCGCCGGGCTGCTCCCCGCGCCCGACTCCCTGGACGACGCCGGTGCCGCCGCCCTGTGCGTCGGCTACCAGACCGGCTGGTTCGGGCTCCACCGCCGGGCCCGGCTGCGGGCGGGCGAGACCCTGCTCGTCCACGCGGCGGCCGGCGGGGCCGGCAGCGCGGCGGTCCAGCTCGGCAAGGCGGCGGGTGCCACGGTCATCGGAGTGACCGGCGGGCCCGAAAAGGCCGCCGCCGCCCGGGAGTCCGGCTGCGATCTGGTCATCGACCGGCACGCTCAGGACGTGGTGGCCACCGTGAAGGAGGCGACCGGCGGGCGGGGCGCGGATGTCGTCTACGACCCGGTCGGCGGTGACGCGTACACCATGGGGGCGAAATGCGTCGCCTTCGAGGGCCGCATCGTCGTCGTCGGGTTCGCGAGCGGCACGGTCCCGGCCCCGATGCTCCACCACGCCCTGGTGAAGAACTACTCGATCGCCGGGCTCCACTGGGGCCTGTACCGCCAGAAGGACCCGGCGGCCGTGCGCGACTGCCACCGGGAGCTGACCCGGCTGGCCGCCGAGGGCGCGATCGCGCCGCCGATCAGCGAACGGGTCCCCCTGAAGGAGGCCGCCGACGCCGTCCAGCGGGTCGCCGCCGGCACCACCACCGGCCGTCTGGTGGTCTTCCCGGGCGCCGTCGAGGCCCCCCGGACCGGGGCGGTCGCCGACGGGAGCCGCACCCGGCGGGGGGACACCCGATGACCGCCACCGGCGACGGCGGCGTGCGCGGCCTCGCCCGGGACCTGCTCGCCGCCCATCCGCCCGCCACCACCGCGCGGGCCGACTTCCTCCGGGCCCGTTTCGACGCCGGGCTCGCCTGGGTGCACTACCCCGAGGGCCTCGGCGGCCTCGGACTGCCCCGTTCCCTCCAGGCCGTCGCCGACGCCGAACTGGCCGCCGCCGGCGCGCCCGGCAATGACCCCCGCCGGATCGGCATCGGCCTCGGCATGGCCGCTCCCACTCTGCTCGCCCACGGCTCCGAGCAGGTGAAACGGCGCTTTCTGCGCCCCTTGTGGACCGGCGAGGAGATCTGGTGCCAGCTCTTCAGCGAACCCGGCGCCGGTTCGGACCTGGCGGCGCTCGCCACCCGCGCCGTCCGGGCCGGCGAGCACTGGACCGTGGACGGCCAGAAGGTGTGGACCTCCGGCGCCCACCTGGCCCGCTGGGGCATCCTCATCGCCCGTACCGACCCCGATGTGCCCAAGCACCGGGGCATCACCTACTTCATCTGCGACATGACCGACCCCGGTGTGGAGGTCCGCCCGCTCCGCCAGATCACCGGCGAGGCCGAGTTCAACGAGGTCTTCCTCAGCGGGGTGCGCATCCCCGACGCCCACCGCGTCGGCGGCATCGGCGACGGCTGGAACGTGGCCCGCACCACCCTGATGAACGAGCGGTTCGCCATCGGCGGCGGCCGGCTGCCGCGCGAGGGCGGGATGATCGGCCGGGCCGCCCGCACCTGGCGCGAACGCCCCGAACTGCGCACCCACGATCTCCATCAGCGGCTGCTGGCCCTCTGGGTGGAGGCCGAGGTCGCCAGGCTCGCCGGGGAGCGGCTGCGCCAGCAACTCGCCGCCGGCCGCCCCGGGCCCGAGGGCAGCGCGATGAAGCTCGCCTTCGCCCGGCTCAACCAGCGGATCAGCTCCCTGGAGGTGGAACTCCTCGGCCAGGAGGGGCTGCTCTACGACGACTGGACCCTGCGCCACCCCGAACTGGTCGACTTCACCGGCCGGGACGCGGGCTACCGCTATCTGCGCGCCAGGGGCAACTCCATCGAGGGCGGCACCAGCGAGGTGCTCCTCAACATCGTCGCCGAACGGGTGCTCGGACTGCCGTCCGAACCGCGCGACGACAAGGACACCGCCTGGAAGGACCTCGCCCGATGAACCCCGGGACCACCCGCACGACCGGCCCGGCCGGCGACACAGCGGCCGGCCCGCCCGGCCTCCTCTACTCCGACACCGAGGACGAACTGCGCGCCGCCGTGCGCGCCCTGTTCACCGACCGGGCCGGCACCCCCGCCCTGCTCGCCCGCGCCGAGGCCGGGGCGCCCTACGACCCGGTGCTCTGGAAGACCCTCACGGCGGACATCGGCGCCGCCGGACTCCTGGTGCCCGAGCGCCTCGGCGGACAGGGCGCCGGCCACCGCGAGGCCGCCGTCGTCCTGGAGGAGATCGGCCGGGGCATGGTGCCCGCGCCCTATCTCACCAGTGCGGTCATCGCGACCGAGACCCTGCTCGGCCTCGGCGGCTCACACCCCGGCGCCCCCGGCCTCCTCGGCGAGATGGCGGCGGGCCGGGCCACCGCCGTCGTCGCCGTGCCGCTCTCCACCGCACCGCACGGACGGCTCCCCGCCGGCACCGCCCCCGTCCCCGCGGTCGCCGACGCCGCCGCCGCGGATGTGCTGCTCATGCTGCTGCCCGACGGTCTGTACGCCGTCGAACGCCCCCCGCTCGTCCCGCAGACGGCCCTCGACCTCACCCGCCCGCTCGCCACCGTCACCCCGGTCCGCGAGGGCCTCCGGCTCGCGGACCGGCCCGCCGCCGAGCGGGCCGTCCGCCGGGGGCTGCTCGCCGGGGCAGGGCTGCTCGCCTCCGAGCAACTGGGCACCGCCGAATGGTGCCTGGAGGAGACCGTCCGCCACACGCGCCGCCGTCATCAGTTCAACCGTCCCATCGGCTCCTTCCAGGCACTCAAGCACCGTATGGCGGAGCTGTGGCTGGAGATCGTGTCGGCCCGCGCCGCCGCCCGCAACGCCGCCGGGGTCCTCGCCGCCGGCGGTCCCGGCGCACCCCTCGCGGTCGCCGTGGCACAGGCGTACACCTCCAGGGTCGCCGTCCACGCCGCCGAGGAGTGTGTCCAATTGCACGCGGGCACCGGCATGACCTGGGAACACCCCGCGCATCTGTACCTCAAGCGCGCCAAGTCGGCGGAGATCGCCCTCGGTTCCCCGGGCAGCCACCACCGGGCGCTGGCCGAGCTGACCGGGCTCCGCGGCCCCTAGCCGCCGTCCCGCTTCCCGGAGGTATTACGCACCCCATTGACATGCTGTTTAATGCAATCCGTTCGCAATAACAGCTGATCTTCAGTAGGGGTGTGGGTAGCGTGTCCGCGCGACCGAACCGACCGACGCGATCCAAGCGATCGATACGCGGCCTGGCCGCCATGACGACCGTCGCCGCGCTGACCGCCGGCGCGGCGGCGTGCTCCAACCCGGAGAGCTCCGGCTCGGACGGCAAGGACGCCGGGACCAGCGCCGTCGTCGGTATCGCCTATGAGCCGGAGACCCTCAGTCCGCTCCTCGGCTTCGGCAAGGACGGCAACTCCAAGATCTTCGACGGGCTGCTCGCCTTCGACGCCGAGATGCGGCTCAAGCCCGCCCTCGCCGCCGCGCTCCCCGAGGTCAGCGCGGACGGCCTCACCTACACGTACAAGCTCCGCCAGGGCGTGGAGTTCAGCGACGGGAAGCCGTTCACCGCCAAGGACGTGCTCTTCACCTACCGCACCATCCTGGACGAGAAGACCAACAACGCCTCGAAGTCCGAACTCGACGCGATCGAGGACATCCGGGCCCGGGGCGACGACACCGTCGTCTTCACCCTGAAGTACCCCTACGCGCCCTTCGCCCAGCGCACCGTCCTGCCCATCGCGCCCGAGCACATCGCCGGGGAGCAGGACGTCAACACCGGCCCCTTCACCACCAAGCCGATCGGGACCGGCCCGTACACCCTGACCAACTGGTCCAAGGGCGAGAAGATCAGCTTCACGGCCAACCCGTCCTACTGGGGCGGCGCGCCCAAGGTGAAGAAGTTCACCATGGCGATCATCAAGGACGACGACGTGCGCGCCACCCGGCTGCGCGCCGGCGACCTCGACGGCGCGATCCTGCCGCCGAACCTCGCCGAGGGCTTCAAGGGCGACAAGGGCCGGAAGACCCACGCCGCGAAGACCTACGACTACCGCACCGTGACCCTCCCGACCGGCAACAAGGTCGCCGGGGACACCGCCGTCCGCCGGGCGCTCGATGTCGCCGTCGACCGGCAGGCCATGGTCGACCAGATCCTGGAGGGCGCCGGAAAGCCCGCTCACGGCCCCGTGCCCACCGACAGCGAGTGGTTCACGAAGGGCACCGAGCGCACCCACGACCCGGCCCGGGCCAGGAAGATCCTGGACGACGCCGGCTGGAAGCCCGGCGAGGACGGCATCCGGGTCAAGGACGGCGTGCGCGCCGAGTTCCCGCTCTGGTACCTCTCCGGCGACCGGCTCCGCCAGGACCACGCGCTCGCCTACGCCTCCGACGCCAAGAAGGCCGGGATCTCCATCAAGACCCAGGCCGGCACCTGGGAGGTCATCGAGCCCCGGATGAAGAGCGACGCCGTCCTCGCGGGCGGCGGCGCCCCCGGCGACCCCGACTTCGACCAGTACCTGCTGCTCACCTCCTCCCTCGCGGGCGACGGCTTCAACAACATGGCCTGGTACGACAACCCGGTGGTCGACAAGGCGCTGGTCAAGGGCCGGGAGAGCGGGAAGAGGGCCGAGCGGAAGGCCGCGTACGACACCGTCCAGCGCGAGCTGGTCAAGAACCCCGGCTACACCTTCCTCACCCACATCGACCACCTCTACGTCGTGGACGACACCTGGGAGCCGCTGACCAACCAGGTCGAGCCGCACGACCACGGTCTCGCCTCCGGCCCCTGGTGGAACGTCGAGGACTGGACGCCCAAGGGCACGGAGAAGTGACCACCGGCCTCATGAAGGGCGGGGCGGCGACCCGGCGGGCGCGCCGCCTCCCCTGGGGGCCGATGGCACGGATGGCGGGGCGGCGGACACTCTTCGCCGTCCCCGTCCTGCTGGCGGTGACCTTCGGCGTCTTCGCCGTCGCCGCCGCCTCCCCCTTCGACCCGGTGAAGGCGTACACCGGCACCGCCGGGCTCACCGCCTCCCAGGAGAACCTGGACCAGATCCGCGCCAACCTCGGCGTCGACCAGCCCTTCACCACCCGCTGGTGGAACTGGCTCACCTCCGCACTCACCGGCGACCTCGGCGACTCCAGCGTGATGCGCCAGCCCGTCGCCGATGTCATCACCGAACGCGTCGGCTGGTCGGTCCTGCTCGCCACCACCGCTTTCCTCGTCGCGATCGTGCTGGGCACCGTCCTCGGCGTGCTCGCCGCGCGCCGCCCGGGCGGCTGGCTCGACCGCGCTGCCTCCTCCGCCGCGTACACCCTGGAGGCCGCGCCCGCCTTCTGGCTGGGGCTGCTCGCCATCTGGTTCTTCGCCCTCGAACTGGGCGTCCTGCCCGCCGGCGGGCTCACCGACACCGGCAGCGATGTCATCACCCCCGGCCAGGTCGCCTCCCACCTGGTGCTGCCCGCCGCCGTCCTCGGCATCTCCCAGCTGCCCTGGTTCTTCCTCTACGTCCGCCAGGGCGTCGGCGACGCCCTCGACGAGGACCCCGTGCGCGGCGCCCGCGCCCGGGGCCTGGGCGAGAGCACCGTCCTGCTGGGACACGCCCTGCGCTCCGGGATGCTCCCCATGCTCACCCTCATCGGCTCCCGTGTCCCCGAGCTGATCACCGGCGCGCTGCTGGTGGAGACCGTGTTCAGCTGGCCCGGCATCGCCGCCGCCACCGTCGAGGCCGCCACCTCCGTCGACTTCCCGCTGCTCGCGGCGCTCACCGTGCTCGCCACCGCCGCCGTCCTCCTCGGCAATCTGCTCTCCGATCTGCTGTACGGACTCGCCGACCCGAGAGTGGGCTTCGATGGCTGACACCCTCCCCGAGACGTCCTGGCGCTCCCGGGGGCGCACCCGGCGCTCCACCCGCACGGTCCGGATCTCCGTCTCCGGCCTGATCGTCGCCGCCGTCGTCCTCGCCGTGCTGATCGTGCCGCCGCTCGTGCAACTGGACGAGCAGGCCGTCGACCTCTCCCAGAAGCTCCAGCCGCCGTCCTGGGCCCACCCCTTCGGCACCGACGACGTCGGCCGGGACCTGCTCGTGCGCTGTGTCTACGGGCTGCGGATCTCGCTCCTGGTCGGACTGGTCGCCGCGCTCGTCGCCACCGTCGTCGGCACCCTCGTGGGAGCGGCCGCGGCCGCCTTCGGCGGCTGGGTCGACCGGATCGTGATGCGGCTCGTGGACACCTTCGCCTCCGTGCCCCACCTCCTGCTGGGCATCTTCATCGTCGCGATGTTCCGCCCCGGGGTCTGGCCGGTGATCGCCTCCGTCGCCCTCACCCACTGGCTCTCCACCGCCCGGATCGTCCGCTCCGAGGTGCTGTCGCTGCGCTCCCGCCCCTTCATCGACGCCGCCATCTCGGGCGGCGCGTCCCGGCTGCGGGTCACCGGACGGCATCTGCTGCCCAGCGTGCTGCCGCAGGCGGGGCTCGCGGCCGTGCTGATGGTGCCGCACGCCATGTGGCACGAGTCGGCGCTCTCCTTCCTCGGTCTGGGGCTCCCCACCCACCAGGCGAGCCTGGGCAACCTCGTCCAGTCCGCGCGCAGCTCCCTGCTGGCGGGGGACTGGTGGCCGACCCTCTTCCCCGGACTGTTCCTGATCATCCCCACCCTCGCGATAGCGGGGCTCGCGGGGGCCTGGCGGGAACGGATCAACCCGCGCCGTCGATCGGAGCTGATGCTGTGACTCCCGCCCCTCCGGCCTCTCCCGTCGCCCCCGTGTCACCGGCGTCCCCAGTCCTCTCGGTGCGGGATCTCTCCGTACGGTTCCGGATGCGCGGCGGCCGGCACATCGCCGCCGTCAGCTCCGTGGGCTTCGACCTCGCGGCGGGGGAGTGCCTGGCGCTCGTCGGCGAGAGCGGCTGCGGCAAGTCGGTCCTCGCCTCCGCGCTCCTCGGACTGCTGCCGGGCAACGCCCAGACCACGGGCAGCGCCACCATCGACGGCCTCGAACTGCTCGGCGCGGACGAGCGCACCCTCGCCCGCACCGTACGGGGGCGGCGCGTCGGACTCGTACCGCAGAGCCCCGCCGCGCACCTCACCCCCGTACGCACGGTCGGCGCGCAGCTGGAGGAGACCCTGCGGGCCCTGACCGGCACGCCCCGGCGGGAGCTGCGCCGGGCTGCCGTCGCCGCCGCCGAGCGCGCCGCCTTCCCCGCCGACCACCTCGACCGCTACCCGCACGAACTCTCCGGCGGGCTCGCCCAGCGCGCCGCCACCGCCCTCGCGCTCATCGGCGACGCGCCCCTGCTCCTCGCCGACGAGCCCACCACCGGGCTCGACCGCGAGCTGGTCGACCGGACCGCCGACGAGCTGCGCCGGCACATCGACGCCGGCGCCGCCGGCCGGGCGCTGCTGATGATCACGCACGATCTCGCGGCGGCCGAGCGGATCGCCGACCGGGTGGCCGTGATGTACGCGGGCCGGATCGTCGAGATCTCCGCCGCGGGTGCCTTCTTCGGCGAGCCGGGGCCGCGCCACCCCTACGCGCGAGGGCTGCTCGCGGCGCTGCCCGAGCGCGACTTCGCCCCCATCCCGGGCCTTCCGCCGGAGCTGGGCGACCTCCCCGAGGGGTGCGCCTTCGCCGCGCGCTGCCCGCGCGTGACGGAGCGCTGCGCCACCCGCCCGCGCTTCGAGGAGCGCGTGGCCTGCCACCACCCGGCGACCGTGTCCGACGAGCGGAGGACGGCCCGTGTGTGAGCCCGCCGCCCGCCCCGCCCGCCAGGAGGCCCGCCGTGCTTGAACTGGACTCCATCACCGCCGGGTACGACCGCCGCCGTCCCGTCGTCCGCGACGTGTCGCTGACCCTCGCTCCCGGGGAGGCCGTGGGACTCCTCGGCCCCAGCGGCTGCGGCAAGTCCACCCTCGCCCGGGTGGCGGCGCTGCTGCACCGCCCGTACGCGGGCCGGGTCGTCATCGACGGCGAACCCGCCCGGGGCTGGCGGCACACCGCGCCCCGCGCCCAGCGCACCGCGATCGGCGTGGTCTTCCAGCAGCCGAGGATGTCGGCCGACCCCCGGCTCTCCCTGCGCGATCTGATCGCCGAGCCGCTGCGCGCCACCGGCCGCCGGGACGAGACCGGCCCCCGGGTGGCGGAGCTGGCGGACGCGGTCGGCCTCACCGGAGAACTCCTCGCCCGCCGCCCGCACGCGGTGAGCGACGGCCAGCTCCAGCGCGCCTGCCTGGCCCGGGCGCTGGTCCTCCGGCCGCGCTGGCTGATCTGCGACGAGATGACGGCGATGCTCGACGCGTCGACCACCGCGGCCCTGGTGGCGGTGGTCGAGGAGTACCGCCGCCGTGAGGGCGCCGGGCTGCTGGCCGTCGGCCACGACAGGGTCCTCCTGGAGCGCTGGTGCGACCGGACCCTCCACTGGAGCACCCCGGCCCCGGACCCGGCCGCCGTCTGAGGAGCCCCCGGTCCCGCACGGGCGGGCGGGTGCCACCTCGGCCGTCCCCGAGGTGGCACCGGCCGCCCCCGAGGTGGCACCGGCCGCGCCGGCGGGTGGCGTTCCGGTGGCGGTGGCGCGAACTCCCCGTGGTCCCCTGCCCTTCCGGGCCCCGCGGGCCGATACTCGGGGCGTCCCTCCCCTCTCCGCGCACCGGAGGCATCCCCGTGCCGAGCACCCGCCGCAGAGCCCTGACCGCCGCCGCCGCCGCGCTGGCCGGCGGCATCACCGTACCCGCCGCCGCCCGTGCCGACGGGCGCTCCCGCACCCGCGCGCTGCGCCGGGCGCACGCGCACAACGACTATCTGCACCCGCGCCCGCTCCACGACGCCCTGGCGCACGGCTTCACCAGCCTGGAGGCCGATGTCTTCCTGGTCGGCGGGGAGCTGCTGGTCGCCCACACACCCGGGGAACTCGACCCCGCCCGCACCCTCGGCGCCCTCTACCTCGACCCGCTGCTGGAGCGGGTCCGGGCCCACGGCGGCCAGGTCCACCGGGGCCGGCCGCACCCCGTGCAGCTCCTGATCGACATCAAGGCGGACGGCGCCGCCTGCTACGGCGAACTCGACCGGCTGCTGCGGCGGTACCACCGGATGCTCAGTGTCTTCTCGCACGGACGGGTCCGCCTCGGCGCGGTCACCCCCGTGATCTCCGGCGACCGGGCCGCCCGCGCGCCGATGGAGGCGCAGGCGCACCGGTACGCCTTCTACGACGGCCGTCTCGACGACCTCGGCACCTCCGCCCCGGCCTCCCTCATCCCGCTGGTCTCCAGCAACTGGAACCACAGCTTCACCTGGCGCGGAGTCGGCCCCTTCCCGCCGGCCGAGCGGAAGCTGCTGCGCACGATCACCGCCTCGGCCCACGCGGGCCGCCGGCGCGTCCGCTTCTGGGCCACCCCCGACACCCCCGGAGCCGCCCGGGAAGCGGTCTGGGGCGAGCTGCTCGCCGCCGGCGTCGACCATCTCAACACCGACGACCTGGCCGGCCTGGAGCGGTTCCTGCGCCGCCATGGGCCCTGACGGGACGGCCCGCGAGCCCAACCACCCGTACGGCGGACACGCCAGTCGGCCGTACGGACCGCTCACTGCGCCAGACTACGGCCGAATGCCGCAAATCCGGCACAGTGAAGGAGGTTGGCGATGGCCATTTCGATTTCGGTGGTGCTGCTTCTGGTGGTGCTCGCGGTGATCTTTCTCCGCAACGGCGGACTGAAGTTCTCCCACGCGCTCACCTGCGCGCTGCTCGGCTTCTTCCTGGCGGGCACCAGCATGGCGCCGACCATCCACGAGGGGGTCGCGGCCACGGCCGAGGTCGTCGGCAGCCTGCATCCGTGATCCCGGTCCCCGGGCGGCGGATCAGCCGCCCACCACATGGGACCGGATCAGGAACCGCACCCCCTCCGGCGCCTCCAGGGAGAAGCCGCTGCCGCGCCCCTCGACCACATCCACCACCAGCCGGGTGTGGCTCCACAGCTCGTACTGGCTCCGCGACATCCAGAAGGGGATCACCTCCGCGACGCCCTCCACGCGCAGCTCCGCCAGCAGCACATCGGACTGCCCGGTCCGGAACTCGCCTCGCGGATAGCACATCGGGGCGCTGCCGTCACAGCAGCCGCCCGACTGATGGAACATCAGCGGACCGTGCGCCGCCGTGAGGACGGACAGCAGTTCTGCGGCGGCCGGAGCCAGCTCCACGCGCGGGGATGCGGTCATCCCGGCAGCAGAGCACGGACAAGGTTGCGACCCCGTTGCGCCCCGCCATTCGGCCGACGGGCCCTGTCGCCCGCGCCCGTGTCCGGGAATGATGTCGGGGGTCCGGCCGCTTGGACGATGTGGCGGCGAAGCGGCCGTGACCGACGAGAACTGTCTCCGAGGAGAGAAGGGCGGACACCATGCCTCTTGAGGGCGAGTACGAGCCGAGCCCGGCGCAGTGGGTGCGGGACCAGGTCGAGCTGTACGAGAGCTCCGGCGGCACCGAGGGTACGACACTCAGGGGCATGCCCGTCGTCATCCTGACCACCCGGGGCGCCCGGAGCGGCCGTATCCGCAAGTCCCCGCTGATGCGGGTGGAGCACGGCGGCCGGTACGCCATCGTGGCCTCGGCCGGCGGCGCGGACAAGCACCCCGTCTGGTACCACAATGTGGTGGCCGAGCCGGAGGTGGAGCTTCAGGACGGGCCCGTGCGGCAGGACATGACGGCACGCGAGGTGACCGGCGAGGAGAAGGCCGAGTGGTGGGCGCGGGCCGTCGAGGCCTACGCCGACTACGCCGACTACCAGAAGAAGACGGACCGCCCGATCCCCGTGTTCGTCCTCGAACCGGCCGGGGAAGCCGTCTGAGCGGAGTCGTGGAACCCGGCCCCGTCTGCGTGTGCCGCGCGGGGGCCGGCCCTGCCCGCCGGACGGGCTGAATTCGGCGGTCCCGTCATGCGGTGAAGCGCGCCCCGCCCCGCCCCGCCCATCCCGCCCGCCCCGCCGGCCCCGCCGGGAGCCCGGGCGATCCCCGCGATCCCCGCCTCGGCCTCCGAGGCGCGGGGATTCGTGGCCCTCGGCGCGGCTCCTGTGGTCCGGGGTCCTTCCTTGAGCGCCGGACCGACCGGGAGTGCCCGGCGCCGGTCCCTGTGCGCCGGGACGCGTCGTTGAGCGCCGCACGGGCGCGGAGCGTCCGGCGCGGGTTCAGGCCAGATTCGGGGCGGCGGGGCGGCGCCCCGGCCGGCACCCGCCACCGACGGCCGCCGGGCGCGCCCGGGCGGCCGTCCTCCCGGTTCCCGCTCCCCGGCCCCCTGCGGAGCCGCCCCTCGGGCCACATGCCCCGCAGAGCCCGCCAGGCGACCGCGCCCCCCCCGCCCTGTCCGGAACGGACGCGCATTTTCCCCACCCCGACATCGGCGCGGCACCACCATGACCGGTATTGACCATATGAAGGTCAGAAGTGTCGTTTTCCTTATACGCCGGAGACACGCCACGTTCATCCGGCGCTGGTCTCCCGTGCACGCGCGGCGGGCATCACTCCCACACCCCCATCCCTCAGAGCCCAGGATCAGGACCTCGGAGGAACCCATGCGAAGAAGCACCCCCACCCGGCCGGCGGCCCTCCCCATGACCCTCGTCACCGCCACGGTCGTCGCATCGGCCGTGGTGGCGGGCGGCGGCACGGCCCACGCCCGCACCCCCGCCGAGCACCTCACCGCCAGGACCCCGCTCCCCGCACCCCCCGTCGTCGACGGCGGGGGGTGGAAGTCCGGCCACCTCCAGGGCATGGCCCTCGACCGGCTCAAGGGCCATATGTACTTCTCGTACACCAACCTCGTGGTGAAGACCGACCTGCGGGGCAAGCCCATCGGCTCCGTCACCGGTTTCACCGGACACCTCGGAGACCTCGCCTTCAACAAGAGCGACGGCCGGGTCTACGGCTCCCTGGAGTACAAGTCGGCGAAGGCCTTCTACATCGCGATCCTCGACGGCGACCGCATCACCCGGATGAACATGGACGCCGAGTCCACCGGCGTGGTCACCACCGTCCACCTCGGAGAGGTCGTCAAGGACTACACCGCCGACATGAACGGCGACGGGGTCTTCGACGGCAACACCGGCAACACCCCCGATCACCGCTACGGCTGCAGCGGCATCGACGGCGTGGCCTTCGGCCCCGCCCTGGACGGCTGGGGCCAGAGCAGGCTCACGGTGGCCTACGGCGTCTACTCCAACACCACCCGCACCGACAACGACCACCAGGTCCTGCTCCAGTACGACGTCCGCACCTGGTGGAAGTACGAGAAGCCGCTCACCGAGAGCGCCCCGCACACCAGCGGCCCCCGGTTCCACCAGGGCAAGTTCTTCGCGTACACCGGCAACACCACCTACGGCGTGCAGAACCTGGAGTACGACGCCGACAGCGGCAACTGGCTGATGGCGGTGTACAAGGGCAAGAAGAAGACCTTCCCCAACTACTCGCTCTACGTCGTCGACGGTGCGAAACGCCCCCGCTGGGCCCCCGTGACCGGCCAGGCGCGCCCCGAGTACGGCCGCCATCTCTCCCTGCTGCCGCAGGGGCTGCACGACACGAAGACCGGTCTGTACGGGTATGAATCGGCCGGGCAGTACGGGCTGATCCCGCTCGACGACGGCCGCTTCTACGTCGCCGAGGCGGGCACCGTCGACTCGGGGGGCGAGACCCTCCAGACCGGGCGGGCCCTGCTCCACGAGTGGACCGGCGCCACCCCCAACCCGTTCGCCCGGCTCACCCGCCGCTGATCCGTACGCCTCCCCGTTGCCGAGTTCGGCGGCCGGCGGTCAGCGGGCCCCACCGCCGAACTCCTCGGCCAGCTTCTCCACGGCGGCCGGGTTGCGCGGGCTCTCCACCAGATCCACGTAGTCCAGCACGACGAAACGGTTGTTCCGGACCGCCGAGACACCCGCGAGCGGCGGATACGAGCGGAGGAAGTCCTTCTTCTGCCCGGCGGTGGTCCCGCCGTAGTTGTTGATCACGATCACCTCGGGGTCCCGCTCCACCACCGTCTCCCAGCCCACCGTCGTCCAGCTGTCCTCCAGGTCCTTCATCACATGGTCGCCGCCGGCCTTGGTGATGATGTCGTGCGGTCCGGCGAAGGCTCCCGAGGTGAACGGCTTGTCCCGGCCGTCGTCGTAGAGGAAGACCCTCGGCCGGTCCGCCCCTCGCGGCGCCCCGGCCTGCGCGTCGGCCACCCGCTTCCGGAACTCCCGCACCAGCTCGTCGGCGCGCTTCTCGACATCGAAGAGGGTCCCGAGGTTGCGCAGATCGGTGTAGAGGGCCTCCAGCGGCGGCATCACCCCGCGCACCTTGCCCTTGCCGCTGCGGCAGGACTCGGTCAGCAGATACGAGTCGACTCCGAGCCGCTTCAGCACGGCGGGGGTGAAGCCCTCGCCCTCGTTGAAGCCGTAGTTCCAGCCGGCGAAGACCAGATCCGCGCGGGCGTCGAGGACCAGCTCCTTGTTGATCCGCTTCTTCGACAGCCAGGTGGTGCGGTCGTAGGCGCCCTTCCACGGCACGTCCTTGACGGAGCCCTTGTTGTCCGGCATCACATAGCCGGCCATCCGGTCCTCCAGACCGAGGGCGAACATGATCTCGGTGATGCCGACATCGTTGGTGACGACCCGCTCGGGAGCCCGGTCGAAGGTCCTGCGCTCCCCGCAGTTCTCGATGGTCACCGGGTAGTGGCGGCCGGCCCGGGGGCCCTTCTCCTCGGTGGCGACCTCGGCCCCGCAGCCGGAGAGCGCCAGCACGGTGGCGAACGCCAGAGCGGCGGTGAGCGGGGGACGGAACATGGCACGGACTCCTCGGTGAGAGCGGACAGCGCGGCGAAACGAACAGAACAGTCAGCACGGACAGAACAGACAGCACGGACAGCACGGACAGGGCGCACAGGGCGCACAGGGCGGACGGAGGGTCAGAAGGGCCGGGGGATCTCCCCGGGACCCGGCGGCAGCCGGTCGAACAGCAGATGGACCGCGCCCGACACCGGATGCGCCACGCGGTGCGCCCGCACCCCGAACACCTCCGCGAGCAGCTCCGCCGTCAGCACCTCCCCGGGAGGCCCACAGGCCACGATCCGGCCGTGGTCGATCACCTGGAGCACATCGCAGTGCGCCGCCGCCAGATTGAGGTCGTGCAGCGCGGTCAGCACCGTGAGGCCGCTGGCGCGCACCAGCGCGAGCACCTCCAACTGCTGGGCGATGTCCAGATGGTTGGTGGGCTCGTCGAGCACCAGCACACTCGGCCGCTGGGCCAGCGCGCGGGCGATGAGAACCCGCTGTCTCTCGCCGCCGGAGAGGGTGGGGAAGGCACGGCCCGCCAGATGGGCCGCACCGACCGAGGCCAGCGCGGCCCGGCACACGGAGCGGTCCTCGGCCGTGGTCCTGACGGCCGCCCGCTGATGGGGGAGACGCCCCATCGCCACCACCTCGGCGACGGTGAAGTCGAATTCGGCCACGGTCTCCTGGGGAAGCGCCGCCACTCTGCGCGCGCCCTCCCGGGAGCTGAGCGCGTGCAGATCGTCGCCGTCGAGCCGTACCGTGCCGGCCGTGGGCGTCAGCGCCCGGTAGACACAGCGCAACAGGGTGGACTTCCCGCTGCCGTTGGGGCCGACCAGACCCACCAACTGCCCGCTCCCGGCCCGCACGCTGACCTCCTCCACCAGACGGGCCCCGGCCACGGAGACGGTCACGTCCTCGATGTCGATCCGCATCACTTGCCTCCGAAGGCATAGCCGCGACGGCGCATGAGCAGGACGAAGCACGGCACTCCGATGACCGCCGTCAGCACGCCCACCGGCAGCTCGGTCGGTGCCAGCACCGTCCGCGAGAGGATGTCCACCCAGATCAGCAGGATCGCGCCCGCCAGGGGCGCGACCGCCAGCAACCGGCGGTGGTCGGCGCCCACCACCATCCGTACGGCATGGGGGACCATCAGCCCCACGAAGCCGATCGCCCCGCTCACCGCCACCACCGCACCCGTGACGGCGGCGGAGACCAGGAAGAGTTCCCGGCGCAGCCGGTCCGCGTCCACGCCCAGCGCGGCGGCGGTCTCGTCGCCCATGGCCAGCGCGTTCAGCCGGCGGGCGGAGAGTCCGAGATGGACCAGCCCGGCGGCCACCGCGCCCGCCGCGATCGGCACCGAGTCCCAGTTCGCCCCGCCGAGGCTGCCGAGCAGCCACATCATCGCGGAGCGGGCCGCCTCACCGTGCTCGGCCGCGAAGACCATGAAGGTGGTGACGGCCGAGAAGCCGTAGTACATGGCGGTGCCCGTCAGCACCAGCCGGACCGGGGTGAGCCCACGATCCGTCCTGGCCACCGCGTACACCAGGGTCATCGCCAGCAGAGCGGAGACGAAGGCCGCGGTGGAGAGCGCCCAGACCCCGAGGGCGCTCAGCGTCCCGAAGATGAGGACGGCGTTGGCCCCGACCGCCGCCCCCGAGGAGATCCCGAGGACGAACGGGTCGGCCAGCGCGTTGCGCACCATGGCCTGCACGGCGACCCCGATCGCGGCCAGACCGGCCCCGACGACCGCCGCCAGCACGGCGCGCGGGAAGCGCAGCTCCCAGACGATGGTGTACGCGGCGGCCTCGCCGGGGGTGATGGTGCCGCCGGTGAGCCCGGCCCGCAGATGGCCCAGCACCTCGCCCCAGCCGATGCCCGAGGCGCCGATGCCCGCGCCGCAGACCACGGAGAGCGGCAGCGCCGCGCCGAGCGCGAGGACGAGCGGGAGGAGGGGGACGCGCCGGGGCGGCGCGGGGCCCGTGCCCGAGGGGGCCGGACCGCCGGGTGGCGCGGTGGTCTTGCGGTCGGTGCCTACGGCCACGTGCGAGGTCGCTTCCGCCTCGGGCCGTGCTCCGGCGGGGAGAAAGCGGCCCGGTGACGCACGCGCCCGGCCCGGCATCCTCTCGCAGTCCACGGCGAGTTGACAGGATTCAGCGCCGCTGCGGGTGATCGGGCTCACGGGCCCGGCTCTCCCGGGCTCCGTCCACCGTTGCGGGTCAGCGCCGGATTTCGACCGGACTTCCCCCACAGGGCGGTTGCAGCGTAACGCGTCCCCGCGCGGGCCGTCGGGCGGGGGCCGCCGCACGCGGGTCGGCGGCCGGCCCAAGTGCCCCGGGGCACCGCCCGTCACCGGCCGCGCGGGTGTCCCGCCCGGCGCGGCGGCCCGCCGGGCGCCGGTGATCCCGTCACCCCGGCACGAGCGCTCCGTCACCCCGGGTGGCGGGGGCGGGTGCCGCCGTGCGGGGCCGCCGAAGCGGACCTAGCCTGGTGAAAGATGTCCGTCCCCGGCCCGGAGGAGGTCCCGTGAGGTGTTCGCCGTCTCTCCGGCGCGGGGCCTGCGCGGCTCTGGCGACGGCCGCGATGCTGGTGGCACCCGTCTCCACGGGAGCCGCCGGCACCCTGACCGCGCCGGGGGCCGCCGCCTCCGTGTCCGCCGCCTCTGTCGCCGCCTCCGCCTCCGGGGAGCCCTCGCCGGGCGGTGGATTCCCCGAGCTGGACGCCTCCGTCGCCGAGCGGCTGGACACGGCGGTCCAGCGGGTCATGCGGGAGGCCCGGGTGCCCGGTGTCACCGTCGGGCTGTGGGCCGCCGGGAAGGGCGGCTATGTGCGCTCCTTCGGCGTGGCCGACAAGGCCGGCGGCGCGCCCATGGAGCCCGGTCTGAACATGCGGATCGGCAGCGAGACCAAGACCTTCACGGTGACGGCGGTCCTCGAACTGGTGGACCGGGGCGCGGTGGGACTCGACGACCCGATCGAGCGGTACGTCGAGGGGGTGCCCAACGGGGACCGGATCACCCTGCGCGATCTGGCGGGCATGCGGAGCGGGTTGTTCAACTACTCCATGGACGAGGACTTCTTCCGGGCGCTGACCTCCGATCCGGAACGGCCGTTCACCCCGGAGGAGTTGCTGGACTACTCCTTCAAGCACCCGGTGCGGTTCCAGCCGGGGGCGGAGTTCGAGTACTCCAACACCAACGCGATTCTGCTGGGACTGGTCGTGGAGAAGGCCGGCGGCATGCCGCTGAACGAATTCATCGAGGAGAATGTCCTGGAGCCCGCCGGGCTGCACCGCACACTCTTCCCGACCGGCGCGGAGTTCCCCGCTCCGCACGCCCACGGCTACACCGACCAGACGGCGTCCGGCGAGGTCGAGGACGCCACGGACTGGAATCCGTCCTGGGGCTGGGCCGCCGGGGCGATGATCTCCGACCTCGGGAATCTGCGCAGCTGGGCCCGGACCGTCGCCACCGGCACCCTGCTGACCCCGGAGACCCAGGCCGAGCGGCTGAGGACCGGCCCGACCACCATCCCGGGCGCCGGGTACGGCCTGGGCATCTTCAATGTGCGGGGGTGGATCGGCCACAACGGATCACTGCCCGGCTACGAGTCCCTGACGATCCATCTCCCCGAGGAGGAGGCCACCCTGGTCGTCCTCCTCAACACGGACATCGTGCACGACGGGGCCGAGCCCAGCACCCTCTTCGGTGAGGCGGTCACCCGCATCGTGACACCGGACCACGTCTACAACCTCCCGGTACCGGCGACGAAGTCCCCGTCCCCGTCTCCGTCCCGCAGCGGCTGAGCCGCTCAGGACGCCGCGGCCGGCTTCTCCCGGGGGAGGGAGACCGCGGTGAGCAGCGCGGCGGCGACCAGGAGCCCGCCGGCGACCAGAAAGGCCCGGCCGTACCCCGCCGCCAGCGCCTCCTGGGCCGTGCCGCCCGCGTTCCCGGAGGCGCGGCCGGCGCTGAGCGCCAGGGTGGACAGCACCGCGAGGCCGATGCTGCCACCGCACTGGCGGCTGGCGTTGAGCAGCCCGCTGGCCAGCCCTGCCTCCTCGGGCGCCACCCCCGATGTGCCCATATAGGTGTTGGTGACCATGCTCAGCCCGATGCCCACACTCGCCACCAGGGACGGGCCGAGGAAGCCCCCGGCGAAGGTCGACGTCGGCGCCATGGTGCTGAACCACACCATGCCCGTGCCGCCCAGCAGCAGCCCGCCGACGATCAGGGTCCTGCGGTCCACCCGTCGCACCAGGCGCATGCCCAGGGTGCTGCCGGCCACGGCCCCGCAGCAGAACGGGAGGAACGCCGCGCCGGCCTCCATGGGCCCGTACCCCAGCACGTTCTGGAGGAACAGCGAGGCGAAGTAGAAGCCGGCCACCATCCCGGCGCCCACCAGCAGCCCCGTCACATTGGAGAGCCAGACGGTCCGGCTGCGGAAGATCCCCAGCCGGACGATCGGCGCGGGACAGCGGCGCTCCCACCAGACGAAGACGGCGCCGAGCACCACCGCCAGCGCCAGCACCGACAGGGTGCGGACCGAGCCCCAGGCGTGGTGCTCGGTGCCCAGCACGCCGTGGGCGGCCGCGGTCATCGCCGCCGTGACGAGCACCGCGCCCGGCACGTCGAGCCGCGCCCGGCCGCCGGTGCGGCGGTCCCGCACCGATGCCAGGGCGATCGGCAGGGTCAGGGCGACCAGCGGCACATTGATGAGCAGGACCCACCGCCAGCCCAGCAGATCGGTCAGCAGTCCGCCCGCCAGCACGCCCAGCGCGGTGCCGGAGCCGGCCACCGTGGCCCAGACGCCGACCGCCCGGGAGCGGGCCGGCCCCTCGGCGAAGGTCACCAGGATGACGGTCAGCCCGATCGGGGCGAGCACGGCGCCCGCCAGCCCCTGGCCCGCGCGGGCCGCGATCAGCTGCGCCGGGTTCTGCGCGAGGCCGCCGAGCAGTGAGGCGACGCCGAAGAGCACCAGACCGGCGGCCATGGTGCGCCGGTGCCCGAAGAGATCCGCCAGCCGGCCGCCCAGCAGGAGCAGCCCGCCGAAGACCAGGGTGTAGGCGTTCACCACCCACGACAGTCCGCCGGGGGAGAAGCCGAGGTCGCGGCTGATCTCCGGCAGCGCCACATTCACCACGCTGATGTCCAGCACCACGATCAGCTGGGACAGGCACACCGCCGCCAGCACCAGCCCGGTGCGGGGCCCGGGGCACGGTGTCGCTTCCGCCGCCCCGGGCGGCGCGCCGGGCGCCGTACCCCTGGCGGGGGAGTGTCCGGCGGAATCACCCACGGTTGCCTCCTGTGTACCTGGCCGCACTGCTCGGGTAAGGTATGCCTAACTTACCTGCTGTGCAAGGGCGCTCGATCGACACGGCGTCCAACTGGCGGGCAGGCCAAGTTGATTCGCTCATACAAGGATGATTAGGCTTGCCTAATCAAGATCGCATGCAGGGTGTCGGGTGGAATGGGGGAGGCCGGGTGGCTGAGTCATGGTGCCGCTCCGCCGGTACGGAGGCGGCCGGGTGGTGAGGCCGCGCGGTCGGACCGCGTCCGCCCCCACCGCGTCGCCGGCAGGGCCGCGCAAGCGGCCCGGGACGGGATCGCATCCCTCGCAGAGCCGTTTACCGGACCCGGCCCGGAGCGCCGGACCCCCGGAGGGGACGGCGGCGCGGCACCCCGCCCGGGCCACGGGCCGCCGCCGGGCGGCGGCGGTGCGCTGGAGCGGGCTGGCCGCCGGCCTGGTGGCGCTGGCGGCCGTCTGTGTGCTGAGCCTCGCCGTCGGCGCGCGGAGCATTCCGTTCGCCACCGTGTGGGAGGTGCTGGCCCACGGCCGGGGCGGTGAGGAGAGCTTCGTCGTACGGGAGCTGCGGCTCCCGAGGACCGTGCTCGGACTGCTCGCCGGGGCCGCCCTCGGGCTCGCCGGAGCGCTGATGCAGGGGCTGACCCGCAATCCGCTGGCCGACCCGGGGCTGCTCGGTGTGAACAACGGGGCGGCGGCGGCCGTGGTGGTGGCGATCTCCGTGCTGGGCCTCGGATCGCCCGTCGGCTACGTCTGGTTCGCCTTCCTGGGCGCCGCCGTGGCGTACACCGCCGTCTATCTGCTCGGCTCGACCGGGCGGGCGGCGACACCCGACCGGATGGTCCTCGCCGGGGCCGCGGTCAACGCCTCCCTGGTCGCCTTCGTCTCCGCCGTGGTGATCCACGACCCCGCCACCTTCGACGAGTTCCGCTTCTGGGCGGTGGGGTCACTCGCCGGGCGGGACCTCGATGTGGCGTTCCAGGTGGGCCCGCTGATCCTGCTGGGTGTGGTGATCGCGCTGAGCCTGGCCCGGCCGCTGAACGCGCTGGCGCTGGGCGACGAGACGGGCCGGGCGCTGGGCGCGCGGACCGAGCGGACCCGGATCGCCGGTGCCGTCGCGATCGCCCTGCTCTGCGGGGGAGCGACCGCCGTCGCGGGGCCCATCGCCTTCATCGGTCTGGCGGTGCCGCACATCGTCCGCATGGTCACCGGCCCGGATCAGCGCTGGGTGATGGCCTATTCGCTGGTACTGGCGCCGGTCCTGCTGCTGGGCGCCGATGTCGTGGGGCGGCTGCTCGCCGCCCCGGGAGAGCTGGAGGCGGGTATCGTCACCGCATTCCTGGGCGCGCCGGTCTTCATCGCGCTCAGCCGCCGACGCAGGATCACCGCCCTGTGAGCGCCGTACGGGAGCGCCGGCCCGCTGTCCGGCCGGTCACCGGCGAGGTGTTCCGCACCCGCGCGGGCGGCGTCTCGCTCCGCTTCCACCGGCGCACGTTCACCGTGGCCGCGCTGCTGGCCCTGGTGACCGCGGTGGTGGGTGTCGTCAGTCTGACCACCGGCAGCTACCGCGCCTCGGTCCCCGACGTGGTCGCGACCCTGCTCGGCGGCGGACCCGCCGGGCTGGACTTCATCGTCAACGAACTGCGGCTGCCCCGGCTGCTGGTGGCCGTGATGGTCGGTCTCGCGCTGGGCATCAGCGGGGCGATGTTCCAGAGCATCTCCCGCAATCCGCTGGGCAGCCCGGACATCATCGGCTTCACCGTCGGCTCCGCCTCCGGCGCCCTGGTGGTGATCCTGCTGCTGGACGGTGGTGTCCAGGCCATAGCCGCCGGCGCGGTCGGCGGCGGCCTCGCCACCGCCGCGCTCGTCTACGCGCTCGCCTTCCGCCGGGGTGTGCAGGGGTTCCGGCTCATCCTGACCGGCATCGGCACCACCGCCATGCTGGCCTCGCTCAACGCCTATCTGCTCTCCCGCGCCGCGCTCGCCGACGCGCAGACGGCCCAGCTCTGGCTGACCGGAAGCCTGAACGGACGGCGCTGGGAGCACGCCGGGCCGCTGGCCCTCGCGCTGCTGGTGCTGGTGCCCGCCGCCCTCTTCCTCGGCCGCCGGATGACACTGCTCGAAATGGGGGACGACGCGGCCCGCGCCCGCGGGGTGCCCGCCGAGCCGACCCGGCTCACCCTGCTGGTGGTGAGTGTCGCGCTCACCGCGGTGGCCACCGCCACGGCGGGGCCGATCGCCTTCGTGGCGCTCGCCGCCCCGCAACTGGCCCGCCGGCTGACCCGCTCACCCGGCGCCGGCCTGGTGACCGCCGGGCTGATGGGCGCCCTGCTGCTGGCCGCCAGCGATCTGGCGGCGCAGCGGGTACTGGCCCCGACCCAACTGCCGGTGGGGATCGGCACCGCCGCGCTCGGCGGACTGTATCTCGCCTGGCTGCTGGGCCGGGAATGGCGGAACCGGTGAGCGCGCGCCCCGGCCGGGGCCGTACGGCAGACCACTTCGGGCACCACCAGGGAAGCGGACAGGACACGACATGAACGACTCCGCGCACAGCGTCCGGCTGCACGGCGAGGGGCTGACCCTGGCCTATGACGAGCGAGTGGTCGTCGACGGCCTCGACGTCGCCGTACCGGACGGCTCCTTCACGGTCATCATCGGCCCGAACGCGTGCGGGAAGTCCACCCTGCTCAAGGCGCTCTCCCGGATGATCAGGCCCCGGGCCGGGGCCGTCCACCTGGACGCGGCGCCCATCTCCTCGTACTCCGCCAAGGAAGTGGCGCGGCTGCTCGGCCTGCTCCCGCAGACCTCCACCGCCCCGGGCGGGATCACGGTGGGGGACCTGGTCGCGCGGGGCCGCTATCCGCACCAGCGGATGCTGCGCCAGTGGTCCACCGCGGACGAGGACGCGGTGGTCGGGGCGATGGAGATGACCGGAGTCCTGGAACTGGCCGACCGCTTCGTGGAGGAGCTCTCCGGCGGGCAGCGCCAGCGGGTCTGGCTCGCCATGGTCCTCGCCCAGCAGACCGGGATTCTCCTGCTGGACGAGCCCACCACCTTTCTCGACCTCGCCCATCAGATCGAGGTGCTCGACCTCTGCTGGGATCTGCACCGCACACGGGGGCACACCCTGGTCCTGGTGCTGCACGACCTCAACCAGGCCTGCCGCTACGCCACCCATCTGATCGTGATGAAGGACGGCCGGATCGCCGCCCAGGGCGATCCCGCCGAGATCGTCACGGCTGAGCTGGTGCGGGAGGTGTTCGGGCTGTCCTGCCGGATCATCCCCGATCCCGAGGTGGGCACTCCGCTGGTGGTGCCCTCGGCCCGCCCCGACGACCCGCGCCGGCTGCGCTCCGCGCCGGCCGCTGCGCTCACCGCCGCCGACACCCGGCGCGGCTGACCTCCGTCCGCCTCCGTTCCGGCCGGGCCCGCGCGGGCGGTCGCGGAACACCCCCCGCTGTGGAGTGCCGGGGGCGGGACCGTCGCGTGCACCCTGTTCCGGGAGGGTGTTCCGGGGCTCCGGAGGGGTGCGTTCCACCGGCGTCGCACGGTGCGTCAATGTCGCTGTGACGATGGTCATTTGGCCGATGACCAGTGGTGCGCACGGAAGAGATTAGGTTAGACTAACCTTACTATCCGCTGGTCGGGTGGTGGCACGGGTAACCCAGGCCGACGACGTGAGGATCTCGTCCATGACGACGAACCCCTTTGACGACGACAGTGGAACCTTTCACACCCCGCTCAACCAGGAATGCCAGGGGACCGGTACGCGGCCGATGAGCCCGATCGGACGGACGGCCCGCCACGCGCGGAGCCGTGCGCACCTCTGAGATCACCAGTACCGCTGAGCCGGTCATAGGCAATACCTCTCATCAGCAGGTGTCGACCTGCGTTTGAGCCGTCCAGAAAATCTGTCTGTCACGGCGCACTCAGTGCTGCCAGAAGAGGACTTCCCATGCGGACCACGGAGCACCGTCAGCATGCGGTGAGCGTGCGGTGACCACTCTCTCCGATCGATTCGACTACCGGGCCGGCGCCGTCGCCGCCCTCGGCGACCCTCTCGCGGTCGCCGCCTCCCTGGCCAAGGGAGCCACCGCCCCCTATGTGCTGTTCGAGCGCGGCGGCCAGTGGTCCTTCGGCTCCGGGGCGGCCTATGAACTGCTGCTCCACCCCGACCGCATCGAGGTGCGGTCCGGCTCCGGCACAACCGTCACCCCCACCGGGCCCGACCCGCTCCAGCAGGTCGCGGAGCTGCTCGCCGAGTGCCCGCTGCCCGGCTGGCGCGCCTACGGCTGGGCCGGCTTCGAGCTGTCGTATCTGCTGCACGGCCTGCCCGGGCTGATCGGCTCCGAGCCACTGCTGCACTTGATCGTCCCCGAGCGGGAGGTGCGCTGCCGGGAGGGCGAGGCGGCCCTGCGGGCCGTGGACCCGGGGGACCTGCCCGCGCTGGAGGCCCTGGTCGCCGAGGGACCGGCGCCCGCCCCGGGCCGGCCGCTGGAGCTGGACGAGAGCGAGTCGGGCGAGCAGTACCGCAAGGCCGTCGCCGCCGCCGTCGACGACATCAGGGCCCAGCGGCTCCAGAAGGTCATCCTCTCCAGGATCGTCCCGGTGCCCCAGGACATCGACCTGGCCGCCACCTACCTCCTGGGCCGCCGGGGCAACGACCCCGCCCGCTCCTTCATGCTGGACCTGGGAGTGCACCGGGCGGCCGGGTTCAGCCCGGAGACCGTGGTCGAGGTGGACCCGGACGGCTGGGTCTCCACCCAGCCCCTGGCCGGTACCAGAGCCCTCTCCGGCGACGCGGACGCCGACCGGGGCCGGCACGAGGAACTCCTCGGCGACCCCAAGGAGATATTCGAGCACGCGATCTCCGTCAAGGCGGCCTGCGAAGAGCTGTACACGATGTGCGAGCGCGACTCCGTCGTCGTGAACGAGTTCATGACGGTCCGGGAGCGCGGCAGCGTCCAGCACCTCGCCTCCCGGGCCGGCGGGCAGCTCGCCCCCGGCCGCAACGCCTGGCACGCGCTGGCCGGGCTCTTCCCGGCGGTCACGGCCTCCGGCCTGCCCAAGGCCGCCGCCTGCACCACCATCCACCAGTACGAGAACAGCCCGAGGGGGCTGTACAGCGGCGCCGTCCTCACCGTCGACGCCGATGGCTCCCTCGACGCCGCCCTCGTCCTGCGGACGGTCTTCCAGCGCGACGGCCGCACCTGGCTGCGCGCGGGCGCCGGAATCGTCGAACACTCCACTCCGGAACGCGAGTTCGAGGAGACCTGCGAGAAGCTCCGCAGCACCAGCAGATTCCTCGTCCCCTCGACGCCGTCCGACACCGGCCGCCCCGCGGGGCCCCGGCGACCCGCGTAACCGCGATTCGGGAGCAGCTGACTGATGAGCCCACACGACCTGACCCCCGACGGCCTGCGCCGGGTGATCGCTGAACTGGTCGAGGAGGAACCGGAGTCGATCGACCCCGATGCCAACCTCTTCGCGCTGGGGCTGGCCTCCATCGAGGTGATGCGCCTGGTCGGCGGATGGCGCCGGGCCGGACTGACGGTGAACTTCGCCGAGCTGGCCGAGCAGCCCACGCTGGCGGGATGGACCGGGCTGGTCGCCGCCCGGAGCCCGGCCGCGGCGCAGCCGCCGCGGACCGCCGCCCCGGAGCCGCCGGTGGAGCCCGGCGACCCGGACGCCGAGTTCCCGCTCGCGGTGATGCAGCACGCGTACTGGGTCGGGCGGACGGACGGGCAGCGGCTCGGCGGGGTCGCGGCGCACCTCTACACCGAGTTCGACACCGCCCCGGGCGGCGGGGTCGACCCCGGGCGCCTGGGGGCCGCGCTGGAGCGGCTGGTGGAGCGGCACGCGATGCTGCGCGCCCACTTCACCGACGACGGGCGGCAGCGGATCGGGGCCCGCTCCGGCTGGCGCGGGCTGACCGTGCACGATCTGCGCGGCCTCGACGGGCCCGCGGTCGGCAAGCGGCTCGAACACACCCGGGACCTTCTCTCCCACCAGATGCTCCGCATCGACCGGGGCGAGGTCTTCTCCACCGCGCTCAGCCTGCTCCCCGGCGACCGGACCCGGCTGCACCTCGATGTCGACATGGTCGCCGCCGACGCGGTCAGCTACCGGCTGCTCCTGGCCGACCTCGCCCGGCTGCACACCGATCCGGACACCGAGCTGCCCGCCATCGGCTACGGCTACCGCCAGTACCGGGCGGCCCGGCCCGGCAGCCGTGCCACGGCCGCCGCCCGGGCCGCCCGCTACTGGGCGGACCGCCTGCCCGAGCTGCCCGGCGCACCGGAGCTGCCGCTCGCGGCGGCCACCGGGGACCGCCCCGCCGCCCGGGTCACCCGCCGCCACTTCGTCCTCGGCCCCGACGGCCGCCGCCGGCTCACCGAGGCCGCCCGGCGGCGCGGACTGACCCCGGCGATGGCCGTGGCCACCGCCTTCGCCGAGGTCGTCGGGGCCTGGTCCGCCCAGCCCCGGTTCCTGCTCAATGTGCCGCTGTTCGACCGCGAGCCGCTCCACCCGGACATCGACCGCGTCGTCGGCGACTTCACCGGCTCGGTCCTGCTCGACGTGGACCTCTCCCGGCCGCTGCCGTTCGTGGAGCGGGCCCGCGCCGTCCAGGCCCGGATGCACGCCGACATGGCCCACGCCGACCACTCCGGCGTCGAGGTGCTGCGCGACCTCTCCCGGCGGGCCGGGGAACAGGTCCTGGCCCCCGTGGTCTTCACCAGCGCCCTCAATCTGGGCGAGCTGTTCCACCCCGCCGTGCGCACCGCCTTCGGCGAGCCGGTGTGGATCGTCTCCCAGGGTCCCCAGGTGCTGCTCGACGCCCAGATCACCGAACTCGGCGGCGGTCTGCTGGTGAACTGGGACATCCGGGAGGACGAACTCGCCCCCGGAGTGGCCCCGGCGATGTTCGCCGCCTTCGAACAACTGGTGCGCCGGCTCACCGAGTCCGGGCCCGCCTGGGACCTCCCGGTCGACGGACTGCTGCCCGCCGCCCAGCTCACCGCCCGTGAGCGGGCCAACGACACCGCCCGCCCGCGCCGTGACCGGCCACTGCACCAGGACTTCTTCGACCGGGCCGGTACGCACCCCGAGGCGCCCGCGCTCCTCTGGGGCGAGGACGGAGTCCTGACCCACGGCGAACTCGCCGACCGGGCGCTGCGGGTGGCGCAGGCGCTGCGGAACCGGGGAGTGGGCCCGGGCGACCGGGTCGGGGTGACCCTGCCGAAGGGCCCGGACCAGGCCGTCGCGGTCCTCGGAGCGCTCGCCGCGGGCGCCGCCTATGTGCCGCTGGGGGTGGAGCAGCCGCCCGCGCGCGCCGCCCGTATCACCGCGGCCGCCGGGTTCGCCGCCGTCATCGCCGAGCGCGGCGGGGCCGGGAGCGGAAGCGGGGACGACGGCGCCGGTACGGCCCGTGCGCTGACCCTGGCCGATGCGCTCGCCGAAATCCCCCCGGGGGCCGCGCCCGCGCCGTACACGGGCGACCCCGAGCACCCCGCGTATCTGCTCTTCACCTCCGGCTCCACCGGAGAGCCCAAGGGCGTCGACGTGCCGCACCGGGCCGCCGTGAACACCCTCGACGACCTCGTCGAGCGCTACGCCCTGGGCCCGGACGACCGCACCCTGGCCCTCTCCGCGCTCGACTTCGACCTCTCGGTCTTCGATCTGTTCGCCCCGCTCTCCACCGGCGGCGCCGTGGTCTGGCCGGGCCAGGACGACCGCCGCGACGCCCGGAGCTGGGCCGAGCTGGTCAACCGGCACCGGGTCACGGTCCTCAACTGTGTGCCCGCGCTGCTCGACATGCTGCTCACCACCGGGGAGGAGCTGGGCACCTCCCTGCGGCTGGTGCTGCTCGGCGGCGACCGGATCGCCCCCGAACTGCCCGGCCGGCTGGGCGATGCCGTCCCCGGCTGCCGCTTCGTGGGCCTCGGCGGCACCACCGAGACCGCCATCCACTCCACCGTCCGCGAGGTGGACACCGCCCCCGCGCACTGGCACTCCGTCCCGTACGGAACGCCGCTGGGCAATGTGGTCTGCCGGGTGGTGGACCCCCTCGGCCGGGACTGTCCCGACTGGGTCCCCGGCGAGCTGTGGATCGGCGGCGACGGTGTCGCCCTGGGGTACCGGGGCGATCCCGGGCGCACCGCCGACCGCTTCGTCCAGCACCTGGGCCGGCGCTGGTACCGCACCGGCGACCAGGCCCGCTACACCCCCGCCGACGGCATCGAGTTCCTCGGCCGCCGCGACCACCAGGTGAAGATCCGCGGCTTCCGGATCGAGCTGGGCGAGGTGGAGGCCGCCCTCGCCGCCGACCCCCGGGTCCGCTCCGCCGTGGCCCTCGCCACCGGCACACCCGCCGCCCTCGTCGCGGCCGTCGTCCCCGCCGCGGCGGACGCCGGCCGGGAACCCGCTCCCGGCGCGGAGCCCGCGCCGGACCCCGGCGCCGGCCGGGACCCGGAATCCGCCCCGGACCGGGGCGCCGGACCCGGCGGCGGACCGGACCACGGCCCCGAGGCCCTCCGGGAGGCCCTGCGCGCCCTGCTGCCCCCGCACATGGTGCCCGACCGGATCACCTTCCTGGAGGCCCTGCCGCTCACCGCCAACGGCAAGACCGACCGCGCCGCCGTCGCCGCCCTCACCGGACGGGACCGCTCCGGCCCCGCCCGTACCGCACCGTCCACCCCCCTGGAGCGCGCCGTCGCCCACATCTGGGAGGAGACCCTCGCCGTCCGGGACATCCCCGCCGACGAGGAGCTCTTCGCCCTCGGCGGCGACTCGGTCCGCGCCACCGGCATCGTCGCCCGCATCCGGGAGGACCTGGACGCCCCCCAGGCGTCCGTGCGGATGCTGTTCGCCGCCCCCACCGTTGCGGGGCTGGCCCGTGCGCTGGCCGCCGCCCACCCCGACCCCGGGCGGCTCGACCGGGTGGCACGGCTCTTCCTCGACATCGAGGCCCTCTCCGACGACGAGGTCGCCGCCCGGCTGGAAGCCGCCGGCACCCCGGACGCGGGGGAGGGGCGATGAGCGCCGCGACCGGGGACCCCGGGCCCGCCTTCACCCCCTGGCCCGGCGCGGACGCCGCGCGCTACCGCGGCCTCGGCCACTGGCGCGGCACCGCGCTCGGGGAGCTGCTGCGCACCTGGGCCGCCCGCTCCGGCGGACACACCGCCGTGATCGCCGGCTCCGAACGGCTCACCTACACCGAGCTGGACGAGCGCGCCGACCGGCTCGCCGCCGGTCTGATCGCCCTCGGTGTCGAGCCCGGCGACCGGGTCCTGGTCCAGCTCCCCAACACCACCGACTTCGTGGTGCTGCTCTTCGCGCTGACCCGCTGCGCCGCCGTACCCGTCCTCACCCTGCCCGCCCACCGCCGCTCCGAGATCGCCCATCTCGCGGCCCTCTCCGAGGCCGTCGCCTATGTCGTCCCCGACCGGCACGCGGGCTTCGACCACCGGGAGCTGGCCGCCGAGGTCGCCGGGCTCGTCCCGACCCTGCGGCACATCCTGGTCGCCGGGGACCCCGGGCCCTTCACGGCGCTGCGCGACGTGACGGCGGAGCCCGGTCCGCTGCCCGCGCCGGACCCGGCCGCCCCCGCCGTGCTGCTGGTCTCCGGCGGCACCACCGGCAAGCCGAAACTCATCCCCCGCACCCACGACGACTACGCCTACAACGCCCGTGCCAGCGCCGAGGTCTGCGGACTGACCGCCGCCGACGTCTATCTCGCCGCCCTGCCCGTCGCCCACAACTTCCCCCTCGCCTGCCCCGGGCTGCTCGGCGTGCTCGGCACCGGCGGCACCGTGGTGCTCGCCCCCGCGCCCAGCCCCGATGTGGCCTTCCCCCTCATCGAGCGCGAACGGGTCACCGTGACCGCGCTGGTGCCGCCGATGGCCCGGATGTGGACCGAGGCCACCGAGTGGGCCCCCGAGGACCTCTCCTCGCTCCGGCTGCTCCAGGTCGGCGGGGCCAGACTGGAGGCCGATCTCGCCCGGCGCATCCCGCCCGCCCTCGGGTGCGCGCTGCAACAGGTCTTCGGCATGGCCGAGGGGCTGCTCAGCTACACCCGGCCGGAGGACCCCGACGAGACGGTCGCCACCACCCAGGGCCGTCCGCTCAGCCCGGAGGACGAGGTGCGCGTCCTGGACCGCGACGGCGCCCCGGTGCCGCCCGGCACCGTGGGGGAGCTGTGGGCCAGGGGTCCGTACACCCTGCGCGGCTACTACCGCGCGGCCCGCCACAACGCGGGCGCCTTCTCGCCCGATGGCTTCTTCCGCACCGGCGACCTGGTGCGCCGGCTGCCCAGCGGCCATCTCGTCGTCGAGGGCCGGGCCAAGGACGTCGTCAACCGGGGCGGTGAGAACGTCTCCGCCACCGAACTGGAGGAGCACCTCCTCACCCATCCGGCCCTCTCCCAGGCCGCGGTCGTCGCCCTGCCCGACGAGAGCCTCGGCGAACTGGTCTGCGCCGTGGTCACCCTCGCCCCCGGTGCCGCCCGGCCCAGGCTCAAGGAGCTGCGCGCCCATCTCGCCGGGTGCGGCCTCGCCGACTTCATGCACCCCGACCGGCTGGAGGTGCTCGACACCCTCCCGCTCACCGCGGTCGGCAAGATCAGCAAACGCGACCTGGTGACCCGGCTCACCGAGGGCTCCGGCTGAGTGCCGCCCTCGCCCCACCGATCTGACCGAACCATGCCAATGGAAGGCGAACCCCCCGTGACAACTGACGGTGCCCGGACGGAACGAGGAGCGGCTGAGCGCAGGCGGGAACTGCTGCGCCTCGCCAAGGAGCGCGAGAACCTCGGCGCCGACCCCGCCCCCCTGTCCGCGCCCGCCGCCGCGGACCGCCAGGACCTGCCGCTCTCCGCGGGCCAGCGGCGCATGTGGTCGATCCAGCAACTGCACCCCGAGAGCGTCGCCTACAACGTGCTGATCGCCCTCGACCTCACGGGACCGCTGGACGGCGCGGTCCTGGGCCGGGCCCTCGCCCGGCTCACCGCCCGCCACGACATCCTGCGCACCACCTACCGCACCGGCCCCGACGACACCCCCGTCCAGCGGGTCGAGGCCGGCCTCGCCGTGCCCTTCGACCGGGTGGACCTCAGCCATCTGCCGGGCCCCGCCGCCGCCGAGCGCACCGCGGCGGAGGCCAGGGCCGCGGCCGGCCATGTCTTCGACCTCAGCGCCGAGGCCCCGCTGCTGCTGCGGCTCATCCACACCGGCGCGGACACCCACACCCTGGTCCTCGTCGCCCACCACATCGCCTGGGACGACAGCACGTCCGCCGTCTTCTTCGGCGAGCTGATGGAGGAGTACCTCGGACTCATCGGCGGTACGCCGCCCCCGCGCGGCCCGGCCCTCCAGTTCGCCGAAGCCGCCGCCCCGGACCGGCCCGCGGACCCCCGGCCCGAGGGACTGGCGTACTGGCGCGAACGGCTGGCCGCCCCGCCGCCCCCCGTCGACCTGCCCCGGCTCAGCGGCGGCTCCGGTGGCACCGGGCGCCCCGGGGACGACCAGGCGCACCGGCTGCTGCCGGGCACCGGCCGCCGCGTCCGGGAGTTCGCCCGCCGCGAGGGCGCGTCCCCGTTCATGGTGCTCCTCGCCGCGGTCAACGCCCTGGTCCACCGCTACACCGGCGCCCAGGACTTCCTGGTGGGCGCGCCCGTCGTCAACCGGGACTTCCCCCGCGCCGATGAGGTCGTCGGCTACCTCGGCAACACCCTCGCGCTCCGCGCCGACGTCCGCCCCGGGGACAGCTTCACCGAACTGGTCGCCAAGGCCCGGGCCCGCTGTGTCGAGGCGTACGAGCACCAGGACATCGAGCTGGACCATGTCGCCCGGGAGGCCGACCCGCAGCGTCTGCGGGGCGACCAGGGCCTGTTCAACCTGGTCCTCTCGCTGCGCAGCACCGTGCTCGCCCCCTTCACGGCCGCCGGTCTCACCGCGACCCGCCGCCACCTCTACAACGGCAGCGCCCGCTTCGATCTGACGCTGGCCGCCGAGTTCGACGGCGACGAGGTGGGCGTCGAGGCCAACCACTGGGCCGACGACGGCGCCGCCGCCATGGCCCGGCAGCTCCTGCGCCATCTCGACACCCTCCTCGACGCGGCCCTGGAGCGGCCCGACGCCCCCATCGGCTCCCTGGAACTGCTCACCGCCGGCGAGCGGGCGCGGATCACCGCCGCCGCGGCCGGTCCCACCCCCGAGCTGCCCGGCACCCTGCTGCCCGCGCTCTTCGAGGCCCAGGCGCGGCGCACCCCCGAGGCCACCGCCCTGCTCTCCCCGGCCGGTTCGCTCACCTACGCCGAACTCAACGCCCGCGCCAACCGGCTCGCCCGCGAGCTGGCCGGCCGGGGCATCGGCCCCGAGGACCTGGTGGCCCTCTCGGTGCCCCGCTCCCACGACACCGTCGTCGCGGCGCTCGCCGTGCTCAAGTCCGGCGCCGCCTATGTGCCCGTCGACCCCGACTACCCGCCGGACCGGGTCCGCTTCATGCTCACCGACCCCGCGCCCGCGCTGCTGCTGACCACGGCCGGCGCCGCCGCCGGGCTGCCCGGGGACGCGGGCCCCGAGCGGCTGCTCCTGGACGCCCCCGGGACCGCCGCCCGGCTCGCCGCGCACGGCGGGGAGGACCTCACCGACGCCGACCGGACCGCCCCGCTCCACCCGGACCACCCGGCGTATGTCATCTACACCTCCGGCTCCACCGGCACCCCCAAGGGCGTGGTCGTCGCGCACCGCGCGCTCGCCGCCCATCTGGACTGGGCCGTACGGCTCTTCAAGGGCCTCGCCGGGCACACCCTGATGCACTCCTCGGTCTCCTTCGACTTCTCCGTGACACCGATGTACGGGCCGCTGCTCCAGGGCGGTGTGCTCGAACTCTGCGAGGACACCCTCGACGCCCTGGCCTCCGCCGCCGGCCGGGCCAGCTTTCTCAAGATCACCCCCAGCCATCTCCCGCTGCTGCCCGCCGTACGGCTCGCCGAGGCGGGGGAGCGCACCCTCGTGATCGCCGGTGAGGCGCTGCGCGGCGAGGCCCTCGCCGAATGGCGGCCCCCGGCCGGCGGCACCACCGAGGTGATCAACGAGTACGGTCCGACGGAGACCACGGTCGGCTGCCTCCTGCACAGCCTCGGCACGGGCGACGGCACCCCGCCGGGCCCCGTCCCCGTGGGCCGCCCGGTGCCCCACACCACCTGCCATGTGCTCGACACCTCCCTCGCGCCCGTCCCCGACGGGGTCACCGGCGAGCTGTACATCGGCGGAACCCAGCTCGCCCGCGGCTATCTCGGCCGCCCCGGCCTCACCGCCGCCCGCTTCGTCGCCGATCCGTTCGGCGCGCCCGGCACCCGGCTCTACCGCACCGGGGACCTGGTCCGCCGCCGCACGGACGGCACCCTGGACTTCGTCGGCCGCGGCGACGACCAGGTGAAGGTCCGCGGCTTCCGGGTCGAGCTGGGCGAGGTCGAGGCCGCCGTCGCCGCCTTCCCCGGCGTCACCGCCGCAGCCGTGACCACCCACCACGACGGCCCCGGCGGCACCTATCTCGCCGCCTACGCCGTTCCCGCCGGACCCGGCGCCGTCGACGAGGCCGCACTCCGCGGCCATCTGGCCGCCCGCCTCCCCGAACACGCCGTCCCCGCCGCCGTCGTCCTGCTCGACGCGCTGCCGCTCTCCCCGTCCGGCAAGACCGACCGCCGGGCCCTGCCCGCTCCCTCCTTCACCGCCACCGCGCCCGCCCGGGAGCCGCGCACCGACGCCGAGCGGACCCTGTGCGAACTCTTCGCCGGGCTGCTGGGCATCGAGTCCGTCGGGGTGGACGACTCGTTCTTCGAACTCGGCGGGGACAGCATCGTCGCCATCTCCCTCGTCAGCCGCGCCCGCGCGGCGGGCCTGCGGATATCGCCCGGCGACGTCTTCACCCACCGCACCCCCGCCGCGCTGGCCGCCGCCACCGCCGCGCCCGAGGAAGCGGCGGCCCCCGCCGACGACGGCACCGGCACCGTCGTGCCCACGCCCGTCATGCGGGCCTTCGCCGCCCGCCCCGGCGGCCTGCTGCCCCGGCACCACATGTCCGCGCTGCTCGACGTGCCCGGCGAGCTGGACACCGAGGCGCTGACCACCCTGCTCCAGGCCCTCATCGACCACCACGGCGCTCTGCGCTCCCGGCTCGAACCGGGACCGCAGCTGGCCGTGCCCGCTCCCGGAGCCGTGTCCGCCGCGACCCTGCTGCACCGCGTCGACACCACCGGGACCACCGGCCCCGGACTCGCCGATCTGATCGCGGCCGAGCACGCCGCGGCCCTCGCCCGGCTCGACCCCCGGGCCGGGGCCATGGCCCAGGCGGTCTGGTTCGACGGCGGCCCGGACGGCGGCAGGCTCGCCCTGCTCGTCCACCACCTCGCCGTGGACGGCGTCTCCTGGCGGATCGTCACCGAGGACCTCGCCACCGCCTGGCAGCAGCTCCGCGCCGGCGAACCGGTCCGGCTGCCGGAGGTCCGCACCTCCCTGCGCCAGTGGACCAGCGCCCTGGTCGACGCGGCGAACCAGCCCGGGCGCACCGCCCAGCTCGACATCTGGCGGGAGGTCCTGGACGGCCCCGACCCGGTTCTCGGCACCCGCAGGCCCGACCCCGAGCACGATCTGTGGTCCACCATGGACACCGTCACCGTCACCGTGCCCCCCGCGACCACCACCGCGCTGCTGACCACCGTCCCCGCCGCCTACTCCGCCGGCGTGGAGGACATCCTGCTCACCGCGCTCGGCCTCGCCGTCACCGCCTGGCGCCGCGACCAGGGCACCGACGAGCCCACCACCCTGGTCACCCTGGAGGGCCACGGCCGCGAGGAGAGCGTGCTGCCCGGCGCGGACCTCACCCGCACCGTCGGCTGGTTCACCAGCCAGTACCCGGTCCGCCTTGATGTCGCCGGGCTCGACCTCGACGACGCGCTGGCCGGCGGCCCCGCCGCCGGGGACGCCGTCAAACGCGTCAAGGAACATCTGCGCCAACTCCCGGACCGGGGACTGGGGTACGGACTGCTCCGCCGGCTCAACACCGCCACCGCGGCCACCCTCGGCGCCTTCCCCGAACCACAGATCGGCTTCAACTACCTCGGCCGCTTCGGCACCACCGACGGGGAGAGCCGCCGGGACTGGACGATCGGCTCCGGCGGCCTCACCGCCGCCTCCGACCCCCGGATGCCCGCACCCTCCGCCGTCGTCGTCAACGCCCTGACCGAGGACACCCCCGAAGGCCCCCGGCTCACCGCCCACTGGACCTTCCCCGAGGGCGTGCTCGGCGCCGCCGGCGTCACCGCGCTCGCCGATCGCTGGCTCGCCGCCCTGACCGCCCTCACCACCCACACCGAGCGCCCCGACGCGGGCGGTCTGACCCCCTCGGACCTCTCCCTGGTCTCCCTCGACCAGGCCCAGCTCAACGCCCTGGAATCGAGGTGGCGCACCGCATGAGCACCCGCTCCCCGATCGAGGACGTCCTGCCCCTGACCCCCCTCCAGGAGGGTCTGCTCTTCCACTCCGTCTACGACGAGACCTCCCTGGACGTCTATGTCGCCCAGCTCGTCGTCGATCTGACCGGCCCGCTGGAGCCCGCCCGGCTGCGCCGCGCCGCCGAGGCCCTGGTCCGCCGGCACACCTGTCTGCGCGCCGGCTTCATCCGCGACACCGGCTCCCCGGTGCAGGTGGTCCTCCGCGAGGTCACCGTCCCCTGGCGGCAGACCGATCTGTCACCGCTCGACGAGAGCGCCAGGGACGCCGAGCTGACCCGGCTCGTGGAGGCCGACCGAGTCCGCCGCTTCGACCTGGAACAGCCACCGCTGATCCGCTTCCTGGTCGTCACCACCGGCCCCGGCCGGCACCGCCTGGTGATGACCAACCACCACATCGCCCTGGACGGCTGGTCCACCCCGCTGCTGATGCGCGACCTCTTCGCGCTGTACGCCGCCGACGGCGACCCCGCCGCGCTCCCCGCGGCCAAGCCCCACCGGGACTTCCTCGCCCACCTCGCCGGGCGGGACCGCGAAGCGGCGCTGGCGGCCTGGCGCACCGCCCTGGACGGCGTCCACGAACCCACCCTGCTCGCCCCCGCGGGCCGGCCCGACCGCCCCCAGCTGCCCGAGGAGGTCGGCGCACGGCTGCCCCAGCACCTCACCGAGCGGCTCACCGCGCTGGCCCGCGCCCACGGCGTCACCCTCAACACCGTCGTCCAGACCGCCTGGGGTCTGCTCCTCAGCAGGCTCACCGGCCGCCGGGACGTGGTCTTCGGCGCCACCGTCTCCGGCCGGTCGCCCCTGCTCCCCGGCGTCGAGACCATCGTCGGCCTGCTGATCAACACCCTTCCGGTACGGGTCCGCACCGACCCCGCCGAGACCGTCGCCGAACTGCTCGTCCGCGTCCAGGCCGAACAGGCCGCCCTCATGGACCACCAGCACCTGGGCCTCGCCGACATCCAGCGGATGACCGGCACCGGGGAACTCTTCGACACCCTCACCGTCTTCGAGTCCTTCCCCTTCGACGCCGACGCCATCACCGCCGCACAGCGGGGCGCCGGACTCACCGCCGCCTCCACCACCCGGCCCATCGCCACCCACTACCCTCTCACCCTCATGGTGGAGCCCGGTCCGGGCGGCACCGGTCTCCTCCTCAAGCACCGGCCCGACACCTTCGACCGGGCCGCCGCCGAGACCGTGCTGGACCGCTTCCAGCGCGTCCTCGTGGCCATCGCCGACGACCCCGGCGCCCGCTGCTCCCGGCTGGACGTGCTCAGCCCCGGCGAGCGCCGCGAACTGCTGAGGCCGGCCGCCGAAGCCCCGGCGCCACCGCCCGGCGCCACCCTGCCCGCGCTCTTCGAGGAGCGGGCCGCCGCCGCCCCCGGGCGCGTCGCCGTCGTCGACGGCGAGGAGCGGCTCACCTACGGCGAACTCAACTCCCGGGCCAACCGGCTCGCCCACCGGCTGATCGCGCTCGGCGCCGGCCCCGAACACCTGGTGGCCCTCGCCCTGCCCCGCTCGGCCGAGCTCGTCGTCGCCGTCCTCGCGGTCCTCAAGACCGGCGCGGGCTACCTTCCCGTCGACCCGGACTACCCGGCCGACCGGATCAGGCTGCTGCTCACCGACGCGGCCCCCACCGCCCTGCTGACCGTGCGCGGCACCCTCACCGACACCACCCTGCCCGCTCTGCCCACCCTGCGCCTCGACGACCCCGGCACCCTCGCCGACCTCGGCCGCCGCCCGGACACCGATCCGGACGACGCCGCGCGCCGGGCCCCGCTGGACCCCCGGCACCCCGCGTACGCCATCTACACCTCCGGCTCCACCGGCACCCCCAAGGGCGTCCTGATCCCGCACGCCAACGTCGTCCGCCTCTTCGCCGCCACCGCGCCGCTGATCGAACCCGGCCCCGACGACGTGTGGACCCTCTTCCACTCGTACGCCTTCGACTTCTCCGTCTGGGAACTCTGGGGCGCCCTGCTCCACGGCGGCCGGCTCGTCATCGTGCCCACCGCCGTCAGCCGCTCGCCCGAGGACTTCCTCACCCTGCTCGACGAGCGGGGGGTGACCGTGCTCAACCAGACGCCCTCCGCGTTCCACCAGCTCACCGCGGCCGTGACGGAGCGCGGCACCCCCACCGCCGGTCTGCGCGCCGTCATCTTCGGCGGCGAGGCCCTCCAGCCCCCGCGCCTCGCCGACTGGTACGCCGCCCACCCCTCCGGCGGCCCGCGCCTGATCAACATGTACGGCATCACCGAGACCACCGTCCACGCCACCCACCAGCCCCTGCACGCCGGGATGACGGACACCGCCGCGAGCCCCATCGGACACGCCCTGCCGGGCCTCGGCCTCCATCTGCTCACCCCGGACCTGGACCTGGCACCGCCCGGTGTCATCGGTGAGGTGTACGTCGGCGGGGGCCAGCTCGCCCGGGGCTATCTGGGCCTGCCCGGGCTGACCGCCGGCCGCTTCGTCGCCAGCCCCTTCGCCCCCGGCGAGCGGCTCTACCGCACCGGCGACCTGGCCCGCCGCGCCGCCGACGGCACCCTGGAGTTCGCCGGCCGCGCCGACGACCAGGTCAAGATCCGGGGCTTCCGGATCGAGCCCGGCGAGGTCGAGGCCGCCGTCGCGACCCACCCGGGGGTCTCCCGCTGCGTGGTCGTCGCCCGCCGGGACGGCCCCGGCGGAACCCGGCTGACGGCCTACGCGGCCACCGCCGCCGGCCCCGCGCCCACCCCCGCCGAACTGCGCGCCCACACCGAGAAGGTGCTGCCCCCGCACATGGTGCCGGCCTCCTTCACCGTGCTCGACACCCTCCCGCTCACCCCCCACGGCAAGGTCGACACCCGGGCCCTGCCCGCCCCCGACACCAGCGGCACCACCACCGCGAGGCAGCCCTCCGGCCCCGCCGAGACCACCCTGTGCGAGCTGTTCGCCCACGTGCTCCACCTGGACCGGGCCGGGCCCGATGACTCGTTCTTCGAACTCGGCGGAGACAGCATCCTCGCCATCGGACTGGTCTCCCGCTCCCGCGCCGCCGGACTGCCCCTGACCCCCAGGGACGTCTTCACCCACCGCACGCCGGCCGCCCTGGCCCGCGCCGCCGGCCGGGCCGCGCCCGCCGCCCCCGCCGAGGCCGACGACGGCACCGGCGAGGTCGGCCCCACACCCATCACCGCCTGGCTCGGCGCCCTCGGCGGCCCGGCGGCCGGACTCTCCCAGTCCGCCACCGTGCCCGTCCCGGCCGGCACCACCGAAGAGCACCTCACCACCGCCCTCCAGACGCTCATCGACCACCACGACGCCCTCCGGCTGCGCACCGAACGCACCGCACCCGACTCCTGGACCCTGCGCGTCCAGCCCCCGGGCGCCGTGCCCGCGGGCCCCCGGCTGCACCGGGTGGAGTGCGCCGGACTCGGCGGCGCCGAGCTGGCCGGGACCGTCCGCGCCCGCGCCGAGGCCGCCCGCGCCCGGCTCGCACCCGACGACGGCGACCTGCTGCGGGCCGAGTGGCTCGACGCCGGACCCGGCCGCCCCGGAACGCTGCTGCTGGTCCTGCACCACCTCGCCGTCGACGGCGTCTCCTGGCGCATCCTGCTGCCGGACCTCGCCACCGCCCTCACCGCCGCCGCCGCGGGCACCCCGCCCGGGCTGCCCGCCGCCACCACCTCGCCGCGCCGCTGGGCCCAACTCCTCGGCGAGGAGGCACGGAACCCCCGCAGAACCGCCGAACTCCCGCTGTGGACCGAGATCCTCACCGACCCCGGCCCCCTCCTCGCCGGGCGCCGGCCCGACCCCGAGCGCGACACCCAGGGCACCGCGGGCCGCCTCGAACTCCGGCTGCCCGCACACCTCACCGAACCCCTGCTCGGACGCGTCCCCGCCCTCTTCCACGCCGGAGTGCAGGACATCCTGCTCACCGCGCTGACCCTCGCCCTCGCCCAGTGGCCCGAGGGCGGCAGCCCCGCCGTCGTCGAGGTCGAGAGCCACGGCCGGCACGAACACCTCTTCCCCGGCACCGACCTCTCCCGCACCGTCGGCTGGTTCACCGCCGTCCACCCGGTCCGGCTCGCCACCGACCCGCTCACCCCCGCCCGGCTCCGCGACGACGGCGCCGCCCTGGGCCGCGCGGTCAAGGAGGTCAAGGAGCAGCTGCGGGCCGTCCCCGACGCCGGAATCGGCTACGGACTGCTGCGCCGGCTCAACCCCGACACCGCGCGGGCCCTGGCCGCCCTCCCCGCGCCGCTGGTGGGCTTCAACTACCTCGGCCGCTTCACCGCCCCCGCCGGCGACGCGCCGGCCGCCGGGGGACCGGTGGGCAGCGGCGCCGACCCGGCGATGCCGCTCGGCCACGCCATCGAGGTCAACGCCGCCACCTGGGACACCCCCGAGGGACCCCGCCTCACCGCCCGCTGGACCTGGGCCCCCACCCTCCTCACCGAGGACCGCGCCCACGCGCTGGCCACCGCCTGGTTCACCGCCCTGGAGGCCCTCGCGTCCACCGAGGACCTGGCGGGCGCCGGCGGACGCACCCCGTCGGACCTGCCCCTGACGGGGCTCTCCCAGGACGACATCGACGACCTGGAAGCCGAGTTCGACGACACCGTGACCGACAGCGACAGGATGCCGTCATGACCCAGCAGTCCCGCATCGAGGACGTCCTGCCCCTGACGCCCCTCCAGGAGGGCATGCTCTTCCACACCCAGCTCGACGACGGGCAGGGGCCCGATGTCTACACCGTGCGGCTGGGCATCGACCTCACCGGACCGGCCGACCCCGCGGCCCTGCGGCGCGCCGGACAGGCCCTGCTGGACCGGCACCCCAACCTCAGGTCCGCCTTCCGCACCAGCAAACAGGGCCGCCCGATGGCCGTCGTGCTCCGCCGGGTCGCGCTCCCCTGGACCGAGCACGACCTCTCCGCACTCGACGAGGGGCCGCGCCGCGCCGCCCTCGCCGAACTCGCCGAGCGCGAACGCGCCCGCCGCTTCGACGTCCGCACCCCGCCCCTGCTGCGCATGGCGCTCATCCGCCTCGGCGCGGACCGCTTCCGTCTCACCCTCACCTTCCACCACGTCCTGCTCGACGGCTGGTCCTCCCCGCTGGTCCTGCGGGAACTGCTGGCGCTGTACGCGGGCGGCCCGGACGCCGCCGCGCTGCCCCCCGTCACCCCCTACCGCGACTATCTGGCCTGGCTCGCCGAGCAGGACCGCGACGCCACCGCCGCCGTCTGGGACCGGGCGCTCGACGGGCTCGACGGACCCACCCTGCTGGCCGGCCCCGCGCCCGCCCGCACCCCCGCGCTGCCCCGGCGGGTCGACCTCACCACCCCGCCGGAGCTGGCCGCGGCCCTGCACACCCTCACCCGGAGCCGGGGACTGACCACCGCCACCCTCGTCCAGGCGGCCTGGGGCCTGCTGCTCGCCCGCCGCACCGGCCGCACCGATGTCGTCCTCGGCACCGCCGTCTCCGGCCGCCCCCCGGAGATCCCCGGGGTGGAGACCATGGTCGGCCTCTTCATCAACACCGTTCCGGTACGGGTCCGGCTGGACCCCGCCGAACCCCTCGGCGCCCTCCTCGAACGCCTCCAGGACGAGCAGTCCCGGCTCCTCGGCCACCAGTACCCCGGCCTCGCCGAGATCCAGCGCTCGGCCCCGTCGGCGGGCGGCGGCGAACTCTTCGACACCCTCGCCATCGTCGAGAACTACCCGCCGCCCACCACCCGCGAGCCGGTGGCCGGACTCCGGGTCACCGGCCTGGACGGCGAGGACGCCACCCACTACCCGCTCACCCTCACCGCGGTCCCCGACCCCGCCACCCCCGGCGGGCTCGCCCTCACCCTCGACTACCGGCCGGACACCTTCGAGCGCGCGGACGTCCTCCTCATCGGCGAGCAACTGCTCCGTGTCCTCGGCCACCTCGCCGCCGACCCCGGCCTGCCCACCGCCCGCTGCGAGGCCCTCGCCCCCGCCGAGCTGACCCGCGCCCTGGAGAGCTGGCGCGGTGAGAGCGCCCCGCTGCCCGAACAGACCCTGCCGGAGCTGTTCCGGGCCCGGGTGGCCGCCGACCCCGGCGCCGAGGCCCTGGTGCACGAAGGACAGAGCCTCAGCTACGCGCGGCTCAACGCCCGCGCCAACCGGCTCGCCCGGCTGCTGACCGCGGCGGGCGCCGGCCCCGAGGACCTCGTCGCCGTCGCCCTGCCCCGCTCGCCCGAACTGGTCGTGGCGCTCCTCGCCGTCCACAAGGCCGGAGCCGGCTACCTGCCCATCGACCCCGGCTACCCCGCCGAGCGCGTCACCCTCATGCTCGACGACGCCCGGCCCGCCCTGCTGCTCACCCCGCCCGGGGTGCCGCACCCGGCGCCGGACACCGGCACACCGCAGCTCACCGTCGGACCCGACACCGGCGCGGAGCACCCGGACCACGACCTGGAGCCCGGGGAGCGCACCGCCCCGCTGCGCCTCCAGCACCCCGCGTACACCATCTACACCTCCGGCTCCACCGGCCGTCCCAAGGGCGTCACCGTCCCGCACACCGCGATCGTCAACCGGCTGCGGTGGACCCAGCGGGCCTACCCCCTGCGCCCCGGCGACCGGGTGCTCCAGAAGACCTCCGCGAGCTTCGACGTCTCGGTCTGGGAGTTCTTCTGGCCGCTGATCACCGGCGCCACCCTGGTCCTCGCCCGCCCCGAGGGCCACAAGGACCCCGCCTATCTCGCGGCCCTCATCCGGGACGAGCACATCACCACCGTGCACTTCGTCCCCTCGATGCTCGACGCCTTCCTCCAGGAGCCGGCCGCGGCCGGCTGCCGCGGGCTGCTGCGCACCCTGCTGTGCAGCGGGGAGGCACTGCGCCGGGAGACCGCCGACCGCTGCCACCGGCTGCTCGGCATCAGCCCCGACAACCTCTACGGGCCCACCGAGGCGGCCGTGGACGTCACCGCCCACGCGCACCGGCCCGACGCGCCGCCCGCGCCGACCGTCCCGATCGGCCGCCCGGTGCACAACACCCGGGTGTACGTCCTCGATCCGGCGCTGCGCCCGGTCCCGCCCGGCGTCACCGGCGAACTCCACCTGGCCGGGCCCCAGCTGGCGCGCGGCTACCTCGGCCGGCCCGGCGCCACCGCCGAACGGTTCTGCGCCGACCCCTACGGCCCTCCCGGCGAGCGCATGTACCGCACCGGGGACCTGGTGCGCTCCGACGCCGACGGCGTCCTGGAGTTCATCGGCCGCACCGACGACCAGGTCAAGATCCGGGGCTTCCGGGTCGAGCCGGGCGAGGCCGAAGCCGCCCTCACCGGCTTCCCCGGCACCGCCCGGGTCTGTGTCGTCGCCCGCGAGGACCGCCCCGGCGACCTCCGCCTGGTGGCCTACGCCGTACCCGCCGAGGGGGCCGGAACCCCCGACCTCGAAGCGCTGCGCGCCCACGCCGCCCGCACCCTGCCCGAGCACCTGGTGCCCGCCGACTACGTCCGGCTCGACACCCTTCCGCTCACCCCCAGCGGCAAACTGGACCGCCGCGCCCTGCCCGCCCCCGGGCGGACCACCGGCGCCGGGGGACGGGCCCCGGCCACCCTCCGCGAGAAGCAGCTGTGCGCGCTCTTCGCCGATGTCCTCGGCCTGCCCGCGACCGGCCCCGACGACCACTTCTTCCACCTCGGCGGCCACTCGCTGCTCGCCACCCGGCTCGTCAGCCGCATCCGCGGCGAACTGGACACCGACGTACCCCTGCGGGCCGTCTTCGACGCCCCCACCCCGGCCCGGCTCGCCCTCCTCCTCGACGGCGGCGCCACCGCCCGGCCGGCCCTCGCACCCGCCGTACGGCCCCCGGCGATACCGCTCTCCTTCGCCCAGCGCCGGCTCTGGTTCCTGGACCGCCTCGACCCGGACGGCACCACCTACAACATCCCCTGGGCCTGGCGGCTGTCCGGACCGGTCGACCCCGGCGCCCTCCACGCGGCCCTCGGCGATCTGACCGGCCGCCACGAGGCCCTGCGCACCGTCCTCCCCGACGACGACGGCGTCCCGCGCCAGCACGTACTGGCCCCCGAGGAGGCCCGCCCCCCGCTGCACACCGAATCCCTCGCCCCCCGGGACCTTGCCGCACGCCTCGCCGAGGTCGCCGCCCACCGCTTCGCCCTGGACCGGGAGATCCCCTTCCGGGCCCATCTGCTCACCATGGGCCCCGCCGACCACCTCCTGGTGCTGCTGGTGCACCACATCGCCGCCGACGGGGCCTCGCGCGGCCCCCTCCTGCGCGACCTGGACACCGCCTACGCGGCCCGCCGCGAGGGCCGCGAGCCCTCCTGGGCGCCGCTGCCCGTCCAGTACGCCGACCACACCCTGTGGCAGCGCGAACTCCTCGGCGACGAGGACGACCCGCGGAGCACGGGCCGCCGCCAGGAGGCGTTCTGGACCTCCGCCCTGGCCGGTCTCCCCGAGGAACTGCCCCTCCCCGCCGACCGCCCCCGGCCCGCCACCGCGAGCCACCGGGCCGACACCGTCCCCTTCACCGTGCCGCCGCGGCTCCACCGCGCCCTGCGCGACCTCGCCGACCAGTGCGACGCCAGTGTGTTCATGGTCCTCCAGGCCGCCCTGGCCGCCCTGCTGACCCGGCTCGGCGCCGGCCACGACATCCCCCTCGGCACCCCCGTCGCGGGCCGTGCCGACGAGGCTCTCGACGGCCTGGTGGGCTCCTTCACCAACACCCTCGTGCTGCGCGCCGACACCTCGGGGAACCCGGGCTTCCTGGATCTGCTGCGCCGGGTCCGGGACACCGACCTCGCGGCCTACGCCCACCAGGAGCTGCCCTTCGAACGCCTGGTTGACCTGCTCAACCCGGTCCGCTCGCTCTCCCGCCACCCGCTCTTCCAGGTGATGGTGGCCCACCAGGTCGTGCCGGCGCCGGGCACTCGTCTGCTGGGGGTGCCCGCCGCCCAGCACGACACCGGGCTGCGCACCGCCAAGTTCGACCTCGCCCTCGATCTCACCGAGCGGCCGGGCGAGGACGGCATCAGCGGCCGGCTCGACTACCGGCTCGACCTCTTCGACCCGCCGACCGCCCGGGCCCTGGCCGAACGCCTGGTCCGGGTCCTCGAAGCGGTCGCCGCCGAACCGGACCGTCCGATCGGCGCGATCGAGGTGCTCTCCCCGGACGAGCGGACCAATATCCTCGGCCCCTGGAGCGGCTCCCCCTCCTCCCAGGCCCCCATCACCCTGGTGGACGCCTTCGAGGAGCAGGCCGGGCTGCGGCCCGACGCGGTGGCGGTGGTCCTGGAGACGGAACAGGTCACCTACCGGGAGCTGGACGAGCGCGCCAACCGGCTGGCCCGGCTGCTGCTGTCCCGGGGAGCCGGACCCGAGCGGCTGGTCGCCCTCGCGCTGCCCCGCTCGATCGACACCGTCGTGGCGCAGCTCGCCGTGGTCAAGACCGGCGGTGCCTATCTGCCGCTCGACATCGACTACCCGGCCGAGCGGATCGCCCTGATGCTCGACGACGCCGCGCCGGTGATCGTGGTGACCGTCGCCGCGCTCACCGGGGGACCGGCCGCCGCCCGACCGGAGGCGGTGGCCGTGGTGCTCGACGACCCGGCGACCGCCGCCCGCGCCGCCGCGCTGAGCGCCGGCCCGGTCACCGACGAGGAACGCGGCGGTGCCGTGACCCCGGACCACGCCGCCTACCTCGTCTACACCTCGGGCTCGACGGGCCGGCCCAAGGGGGTGCTGCTCACCCACTCCGGAGTCGCCGGGCTGATCGCCACCCAGCGGGAGCGGTTCGGCGTGGGCCCCGACAGCCGCATCCTGGCCTTCGCCTCACCCGCCTTCGATGTGGCGTTCTGGGAACTCTGCCTGGCGCTCTGCTCCGGCGGCCGGCTGATCGTCGTACCCTCCGAGCGGCGGGTGGCCGGACCGGAGCTGACCGAGTACGCCCTCGACCACGGAGCGACCGTCTTGATCCTGCCCCCCGCGCTGCTGGAGGCCCTGCCGCCCGAGTGCGAACTGCCCGAGGACTCCGTGCTGCTGGCCGGCACCGAACGGGTCTCCCCCCAGCTGGTGACCCGCTGGGGCGCCAACCGGCGGCTGTTCAACGCCTACGGGCCCACCGAGGCGACCGTCAACTCCACCCTCGGCGCCTGCGATCCGCAGGAGTACGCGGACACCGCGCCGGGCTCCGTGCCCATCGGCATCCCCGACCCGGGGACCCGTGCCCATGTCCTCGACGCCGCCCTGCGCCCGGTGCCGCCCTCGGTCCCCGGTGAGCTGTACCTGGGCGGCGGCGGACTCGCCCGGGGATATCTCGGCCGCCCCGGCCTGACGGCGGAACGGTTCGTGGCCGACCCCTTCGGACCGGCGGGCAGCAGGCTCTACCGCACCGGCGATGTCGTGCGCCGGCGGCCCGACGGCCGGATCGACTTCATCGGACGCAGCGACGACCAGGTGAAGATCCGGGGCTTCCGGATCGAACTCGGCGAGGTGGAGGCCGCCCTGACGGCGCAGCCGGAGGTGGTGTCGGCCGCCGCCGCGGTCCGCGACGACCTCCCCGGCGGACGCCGTCTGGTGGCGTACGCCGTCCCCGCGCCGGGCCGGACCCCCGACCCCGAGGAACTGCGCGCCGCGCTGGCCGGCGTGCTGCCCGGGGCCATGGTCCCGTCCGCCGTGATGCTCCTCGACGCGCTGCCGGTCACCGGCAGCGGCAAGCTGAACCGTGCCGCGCTGCCCGCGCCCGACCGGCTCGGCCCCGCCGAGGGGGAGCGGCCCACCGACCCGGTCCAGAAGACGCTGGCGGATGCCTTCGCCGAACTGCTCGGCCTGCCCGGGGTGGGGGTCCACGAGGACTTCTTCGCCATCGGCGGGCACTCGCTGCTCGTCCCGCGGCTCCTGGCCCGGGTCCGCTCCGAGCTGGGGGCGAGGATCGCGACCAGGACCTTCTTCGACGCGCCCACCGTCGCCGCCCTGGCCGCGCAGGTCACCGCGGCGACCGGTGGGGCCGACGCGCCCGGCGGCGCGGACGCGCCCGACCCGGCGGCCCAGCTCCGGCTGGACGCCCGGCTGGACCCGGCGCTGCGCGCCCTGCCCGGCCCCGCGCACCCCGCCGACCGCCCGGCGGAGATCCTGCTGACCGGGGCCACCGGCTTCGTCGGCGCGTTTCTGCTGGAGACGCTGCTCTCCGTCACCGGGGCCCGGGTGCACTGCCTGGTCCGCGCCGCCGACGAGACGGCGGCCGGCGCCCGGCTGCGGGAGACCAGGGACCGCTACGGCCTGCCGGAGCTGCCGCCCGGCCGGGTGACGGCGGTCCCCGGCGATCTGGGCCGGCCCGGGCTCGGACTGGACCCGGCGACCTATGCGGCGCTCGCCGGGCGGATCGACACCGTCTTCCACAACGGCGCCTCGATCAGTCTGCTGCGCGGGTATCCGGCCCTGCGGGCGGGCAATGTGCTGGGCACCGCGGAGATGGTGCGCTTCTCGCTCACCGGGCGCCTCAAGCGGCTCCACCACACCTCGACCCTGTCGGTGATCCCGCGCCTGGAGACGGGGCTCGCCCGCTGGCCCGAGGAGGCGGAGCTCCCGGAGATCGAGGGGCCGGGCAACGGGTATGTGCAGAGCAAGCGCGCGGCGGAGGCGCTGGTGGCGGCGGCCGGGCGGCTCGGTGTCCCGACGACCGTCCACCGGCTCGCCCGGGTGACCGGGCACAGCCGCACCGGCGCGTGGACCACCGAGGACTTCCTCGGCAGGCTGCTGGTCGGCTCGCTGCGGGTGGGGCTGCTGCCCAGCCACGGCCCGGCCGAACTGTGGACGCCGGTGGACCAGGTGGCCGAGGGGATGGTCCATCTGGCGCTGCGGCCCGAGTCGCGGGGGCAGGTCTTCCACCACGCGGACACACCGGCGGTCTCCATGGCCGACCTGGCCGAGTGGATGACCGCCTGCGGGCGGCCGGTGGGGCTGGCGGAACCGGCGCGGTGGGCGGACGCGCTGGCCGAGGACCCGGGGAACCCGGTGGGTCCGTTCCTGCCGCAGCTCCGCGGCCAGGCTCCCCGGCCGGCGGCTCCCTGGGTGCCCGAGCCCTTCCACACCGACCGTCTGCGGTCCGGGCTCGCGGACTCGGGGCTGCCGCGCCCGCAGCCGGGGCCCGGGCTGCTGGCCCACTACCTCCGCTTCTTCGAGTCCCAGGGCCTGCTGCCCCCGCCGCCGTCCTAGCCACCCGAGCCCGGGCCGCCCGCACCCCGCGGGCCCCGGGGCCCATCACCGGTGTGCGGGCTCCCGCGGCCCCGGGTCGGTCCTCAGTCGCCGGACGGGCTGGGAATGTTGCTGGGCGGGCCGCGAGTGTGGGCTCCCGTGGCCCGGGGTCGGTCCTCAGTCGCCGGACGGGCTGGGAATGTTGCTGGGCGGGCCGCGAGTGCGGGTTCCCGTGGCCCGGGGTCGGTCCTCAGTCGCCGGACGGGCTGGGAATG